>NZ_JAAGNB010001666.1:0-6559 GCF_010550475.1 Amycolatopsis sp. SID8362 | reverse complement strand
GTGCCGGGCCCCGAACGCGCGCTCGAGGCGGCTGCCCGCGGCGACGTCCTCGATCCGCTGGTACTGCCACGCGCCGATCAGCGCGCCGCCGACGCTCGCGGCCGCGCCGAACGCGAGGAAGAGGCCGAGGTCCGCGGCGGGCCACGGGTCCGGCATCAGCCACTGCGAGAACGCCCACTCGCCGAGCAGCCCGAGGGTGCCGCTCGCCAGGCCGGCCACGACCGGGAACAGCGGCCCGCGCACCAGCAGCGCGACGACCTCGATCACGACCGCTTCGGCGGCGTACGGCAGCAGCGAGGCGACGTGCAGGTCCGCCACCAGCGGGATGATCGAGAAGACCGCGCGGGAAACCAGCAGCACGGCGACGACGATCAGCGCGCCACCCGGCCCCCACGAGAGCCGGCCGCAGACGAGCGTCCAGCTGCCGATCAGCCCGACGAGCACGACCTGGGCCAGCATCGGGAACTGCGGCACGCCGAGGTCGAACTCCATCAGGAACGCCGACGCGCCCATCATCCAGGCGCCGGCCAGCACCGGCCCGAGCAGCCGGACGAGCGGGCCGGTGGCGCCGGCCTGGCGGGCTTCGGCCAGCAGCAGCTGCAGGCCGATCACCACGCCGACGCCGCCGCCGATCATCAGCACGTGGGTGGGGCCCCACTCGGTGACGTCCTGGCCGAAGAGCCGGTGCCATACGTCGTCGAGCGGGAAGCCGGTGATGCCGACCAGGCCGGTCAGCATCATCTGGACGCTGCCCATCGGCACCCGCCAGTGCGGGCCGAGCTTGAAGGTGCGCTTCGGCAGCTTCCCCTTGGCCAGCGCGGCGCTGAGCACACCGCTGGCGAAGATGCCCATCAGGCCGAAGTAGATCGGGTAGTGCGACGGGTTGGCGAGCGGGCCCTCGTCGCGGCCGAGCTCCATGTGGATCGGGACGTCCCAGTAGACGCCGATCAGCGCGGACATGCCGGAGAGGAAGGCGACGAACATCGGCAGCGCGGCCCACCGCGGCAGCCCGGACAGCTCGCCCGACCAGTCGGCGAGGCGGCCCACGAGCGTCCGTTTGCCGGCGCGCGTCCGCAGGACGAAGATCGCCAGCGGGATGAAGACCAGCAGGAACATCAGCAGCGCGACGACGATCTGGCCGAACTGCGCGCCCCCGGCCGGGGGGCTGGTCTCCTGCGCCAGCAGCATCGCGTGCGCCTTCCTGATTCCGTGAACAGAAGTAACTGTTACTGTTCGTCACACGATAAGCCGGGCGAACCGCCCGGGCAACTCCGGGGTGCCCGCAACCGGACAACCCGCACGAAGAGAAGGACGACGATGCGGCGGATCCTCGTGCCGGTGACAACGCTCGCGCTGCTGGCCGGCTGCGGCACGTCCGCTCCCCCGGCGCCCGCGGGCCCGGCCTCGGGCGAGCAGGTCGTGCAGTTCACGGTGCAGGGCGGCAAGCGGGTGGCCGGGCCCGACCGGGTCGAGATCGCCCCCGGCCGCGCCGTCCGGCTCGAAGTCACCTCCGACACCGCCGACGAGCTGCACGTCCACGGCTACGACAAGGAGGTCGGGCTGACCCCGGGCCGGCCGGGCTCGGTGTCGTTCACCGCCGACGTCCCGGGTCTGTTCGACGTCGAGCTGCACCACAGCGGGGCGAAGCTGACCCAGCTGCGGGTCGGCGCGTGACGATCGTCCTGGCCCACGGGCTCGGCGGGCGCTCCGACCTGCCGGTCCCGCTCTGGCTCGCGCTCTACGCGGGCGCCGCGGCGGTGCTCGCGTCGTTCGTCGCGCTGACGCTGCTGTGGAAGACTCCTCGCCTGCGAGGCGCGGACGCGGGCCGTCCGTTGCCCTTCGCGCGCTTCCTCGACTCCCGGGCGCTGTCGTTCGTCCTCAACGGACTCGGGCTGCTCGGCTTCGCCGGGTTCCTCGCGATGGCGTGGTCCGGTCCGGACACCTCGGCGGCCAATCCCGCGCCCGCGTGGTTCTACGTGTGGTTCTGGGTCGGGCTGGTGCCGCTGTCTCTGCTCTTCGGCCCGGTCTGGCGGCGGCTGAACCCGCTGCGCACGCTCGCCTCGCTGTTCCCGGGCCGGCGTCCGCTGCCCGCACGCATCGCGTATTGGCCCGCGGTCGTGAGCCTCCTCGCGTTCCTCTGGCTGGAACTGGCGTCCGGCCACTCGGATTCGCCGAGGCTGATCGCCGCGTTCGTCACGGTGTACGGCGTTATACACGTGGCGTGCGGCGCGGTGTACGGGCCGCGCTGGTTCGACCGCGGCGACGGCTTCGAGGTCTACGCCGTGCTGATCGCCGGGCTGTCCCCGTTCGGCCGCCGCGCCGACGGCCGCCTGGTCGTGCGGTCCCCGCTCGACGGCCTGCTCGCGCTCGGCCGCTCCCCCGGCCTGACGCCGGTGATCCTCGTCGTCCTGGGCTCGACGGCGTTCGACGGCCTGACCCGGCTCCCGTTCTGGAGCGACCTGACCCCGTCGGTCCCGCTCGCCACGGCCGGCCTGCTCGCGGCGATCGCGCTGACCGCACTGGCGTACGCGGGCGGCATCCGGCTGACGCGGCCGTACCTGCGCAAGGGCACCGAGCCGTACGCGGGGTTCGCGCACACGCTCGTGCCGATCATGGTGGGCTACACCGTGGCCCACTACTTCTCGTTCGCGCTCTTCGAGGGCCAGCGCGGCTTCGACCCGGCCGCCGTCGACTACACGCTCGTGTCGACGGCGCTCATCGCCGTGGTGCAGGTGGGCGCGATCGTGCTGGGGCACGTGCTGGCGGTCGGCTCGGCGCACGACCGCGCCCTCGGCCTGCTGCGCGCCGGGTACCGGACGGCAGGCCAGTACCCGCTGCTGGCCCTGATGGTCGGCTACACCGCGATCGGCATCTACCTGGTGTCGGGCGCATGACCACAGTGGACACCGCGGCGCGGGTCGTGATGATGCACCAGGGCGGCTGGGACGAGATCGCCCTGTTCACCGGCCCGGTGGCGATCATCGGCCTGCTGATCTTCCTCGCTCGCCGTCAGGTACCGCCGGCCGACGACGAGGAAGACGAAGATCCGCCGGTCAGCTAGTCAGCTTGGCGGCCACGTTGTACGCCTCCACCAGCAGCTTGGCGCTCGGCACCCGGCGCCGCGGCTCGACGCGGATCGTGCGGCTCTCCCCCGGCAGCAGCCAGAAGTAGTTGTCGTCGTAGCGGGTCGGCAGGACGCGGTCCGTGCCGTTGTTTTCCCGCAGCGACAGCCGGATCATCGCCGCCACCGTGCGGCCGTCGTTGCGGACCGTCGCGGTGTACGCGTCGCCGTCCGGCCGCAACGACGTCGTCAGCCGCGCGCCCGGGAGCTGGTTCAGCGCGCGCATCGCCGTGTCGCTCCGATAGCGCCAGTACGTGTTCTCGGACAGGACCGCGCCGCCGGCGTCGGTCAGGGTCAGCCGCAGCAGGTGCAGGTCCGGCAGGCCGTCGGCGAACGGGACGGTGAACGCCGCCGCGGCCGAAACCGGGGCCACGTCGAGCTTCTGCTGCTGTGCCGGGCCCAGTGACGCGCCGTCGAGCCCGAACAGGCGCGCGGTCGCGGTCACCCCGGTCAGCGCGCCCGGCGTGTGGTTGACCACCCGGACCTGCCACGTCGTCAGGTCGGCCTGTACGTGGTGGTGCTCGCAGCCCTTGCGCGCGCCGTAGTAGCTGCCGTTGACGTCGAGGTCGTAGTCGTAGGTCTGCCAGACCGTGCTGTGCCACGCCGGGTGTGACATCCACAGCAACACGCCGGTGGCGTCGTTCCACAGCTTCGCGTTCCACGCCTCGAAGATCGCGCGCATGCTCTCGTAGTTGACGAACTGCGCCTTGCGGCAGAACTCCGCGAGGCTCGTCGACGGCGCCAGCCGCGCGTCGATCGCCGCCAGGTAGCTCTGCGGGGACTGGTTGCCGTTCGTCGACCAGTCGTGCAGGAACCAGGGCGCGCCGATCGGCCAGCCCGGGTCGTCCGCGCCGACCAGGTTGCGCGTGCTCTCGACGACCGACACCGTCGGCAGCCCGATCTCGCTCCAGAACCCGGCCTTGCCGCCGGTCGCCTCGCCGGTGAAGTACCGCTTCGGGTCCTGCCAGTAGTACGGCCCGTCGCCGGTGATCACGCCGCCCGCGGAGTTGCCCTGGTAGAGCAGGTCGGTGCTGGAGTGGACGATGTCCCGCAGCGCGTTGTCGATGGCTGCCGGCGGGGTGCCTTCGTTGCAGCCGAACCAGACCGTCGCGCACGCGTGGTGGCGGTAGCGCAGCACGGTGTCCTTCGCCTGCGCCAGGAAGATGTCGTGGTTGGCCGGGTCGGTCGACCAGCCGTCCCAGAACTCGTTCCACAGCAGGATGCCGTACTTGTCGCAGGCGTCGAACAGCTCCTGCCGGTACGAGGAGCCCACCCAGTTGCGGATCAGCGTGAAGTTCATGTCGCGGTGCATCGCGACGACGGCGTCGGTGCGCTCGGCCGGCATCCGGCGCAGCAGCTCGTCCCAGCCCCAGCTGCCGCCGCGGGCGAAGATCTTGACGCCGTTGACCAGGAATGTCAGCGGCTTCGGGCTGTTGTCGACCGAAGCCGCGTCGGTCCAGGTCTCGCCGTCCTGCGACACCTGGATCTTGAAGGTCGCGGCGTACGCGGTTTCCCAGGTCAGCACGACCTTGTCGAACGCCGTCGCGGCGCCGAGGTCGACCTGCAGCCACTGGTTGTCGTCGTAGGCCGACGTCCAGCGCGTGTTCGGGTCGCCGTCGAAGGCGCGCTCGGGTGGGTTGCCGTCGGCGACCGAGAGCGAACTCGACGGCTTGCCCTGCGCCACGTCGGTGCCCGAGGCGTCGAGCACCGCCATCGTCCAGAGCGAGAAACCCCAGCCGGTGGCGCGCTTGAGGCCCTGCATCCGGACGTACCGGGCGGTCTGCGGCGCGAGGTCGACGGTCTGCGTGGCGCGGCCGTCGGCGATGACGATCGGCAGGTCGTACCGGTAGCCGATCTCGCGCAGGCCGATCTTGACCGTGCGCCGGTCGCTGGTGCTCGCGCCGATCGCCGCGGTCAGGGTCAGGTCGTAGCGGTTCGGGTCGCCGTAACCGTTGGGCCACCAGAGCTTCGGGTTCTTCACGACCTGCTTCGGGAACACGACGTCCGTGCTCTGCCCGGCCGGCACGCTGACCGTGCTCGACACGCTGACCGGGCCGAACGCGGCGCTGACCCGCACGCGCTGGGCGGTCGCGGCGGCGTTGCGGACCGGGACGGTGAGGGTCACCTCGGCGGTGCCGGCGTCGGGCACCTTCGTGTCGACGCGGACGTCGCCGAGCACGGCGGCGCCGGTCGAGCGCAGGCGGACGTGGTCCCAGATGCCCGAGGCGCGGTCGCGCACCGCGGGCATCCAGTCCCAGCCGGAGACGGCCAGGTAGGTCGGCGAGTTGTCGAACATCGTGCCGCCCGCGTCGACCCAGGAACTGCCGTCGGCGCCCTTGTCCCCCGGGCTGCCGGGGCGCGGCATCGGCGCGATCTTCACGGCGAGTACCTGGTCGCCGGTGCGGCGCAGCGCCGCCGTGACATCGAAGGCGCCGCGGCCGAACGGGTGGCTCTGCGTGCCGATTTCCGCGCCGTTGAGCCAGATCTGCGCTTCGTGGTTGACACCGTCGAACTCGAGCCAGACGTGCCGTCCGGGCGAGGTGTCGAGGCCGCGCGGGAGGCCGAAGCGGCGGCGGTACCACCAGGCGTGCCGGGAAAGCGCTTCCGGGACGTGCAGGTTGTTCATCCCGGACACCGGGTCGGGCAGCTGGCCCTGCTCCACGAGCGAGGCCAGCACCGTGCCGGGAACGGTGGCGGGCAGCCAGCCGCGGGTGTCCACAGTGGAGCCGGACAGCGCCTTGCCGTCGCCGGGCGCCCAGTCGTCCATCGTGAGGACCCAGCCGGACTCGAGCGGCACAGTCCCGTCGGGGGCCACGGCGAGTGCGGGCGGGTCGTCGTGCGGGCGGACCGGGAAGCTCGTCCAGCCGTGGACCGCGGGGCGGTTCCGCGGGCCGGTGCCGAAGACCTGGAAGCCGTTGAGGCCCAGCGGGTTGGTCGTCGAGCGGCGGCTCGCGGTGAAGCGGACCCAGCGCGCGGTGACGGCCAGGGGGATCGTCACGACGCCCCCGGTGCCGGCGTCGGTGTGGTGGACCGTGCGCCACGCGCGGCCGTCGTCGGAGACGTCGAGGTCGAACGCCGTCGCGTAGCTCGACTGGATCTCGGCACCGCTGGTGCGGCTGCGGGACGCGCTCGCGTCGAAGGCCGGGTCGCCGGGCCGGGCCTCGAAGGTGAGCACGACGGAGTCGATGCGGCAGGCGGCCTGCAGGTCGACGACGATCCACTGGCCGTCCCCCTGGGCGGCGCGCCAGCCGGAACCGCGGACGCCGACCTGGGCGAGGCCGTCGACGGCGAACTCGGCGGGCGTGGCGGCGTACGCGGTCGAGGACACCTGGACCGGCCGGAAGAGCGCGAGGTCGGTCTTCTGCGCCACCGCGGGCGCGGCCGACGCGACCCCGGGCAGGACGGCGGCGAGCCCGAACCCGGCGAGCAACCCGGTCC
>NZ_JAAGNB010001609.1:0-7171 GCF_010550475.1 Amycolatopsis sp. SID8362 | reverse complement strand
TCGCGGGCCAGCTCGGGCCGGTCCCACGCCTGGTCGGCGGCCTGCAGCAGCATCGCCTGGCTGGACAGGCCCTGCGCGAGCGCGTCGTGGAGCTCCCGCGACACGCGGTGGCGCTCGGCGAGCACGCCGGCGCGGCGCTCGGACTCGCGCAGCCGCTCGGCCTGCCGCCGCATGAAGGTGATCACCGCGGCGGTGACCGCGGCGATGGCGATCGGCACGATGGTCAGGTTCGGGTCGAAGCCGTCGGCCAGCCGGTTCTGCGACACGACGACCAGCGCCGTGATCACGCCGACGAGCGCGAGCGCCTGCCCGGTCGGCAGCGTCCGCAGGCCGGTGACCAGCAGCGGGATCGCCGACCAGGCGAAGCTGGGGGCGAGCACCACCAGGACGATCCAGAGCGCCAGGACGACGGTCAGCCAGAGCAGGTGCCGCCCGGCGAACAGGCCGGCGCCGTACGCGACGACCAGCGCCGCGGTGAACCCGATCACCCACGGCTGCAGGGGCGTGCCTTCGTGGCGGGTCAGGAACCGCACCGCCGAGGCGAGCACCAGCAGGAGGAACGCCGAGTGCATGACGGCGGCGAGCCACCGGGTGTCGGCTTCTGCCATGCCGTCCATGCTGGCTCCTTCCTCGTCCGGCACCAGCGTCGACCCGGCCGGCGGGCCGCGCATCAGCCGATCGGATGACCCCGGTGTCGGCCGGGACGCCGATGAGAACCCCCTGGTCGCGGGGTGAAGCTGGAGCCATCGAACCCCGACCCGAGGAGCAGACCATGATCTCGACCCGCACCCGCATCGCCGCCGCCGTCGCCGGCCTCGCCGCGGTCGGCGCCACCACCGTCGGCGCCGTCTCGGCCACCGCGGCCCCGGCCACTCCGGCCACTCCGGCCGCCCCGGCCGCCGCGGCCCAGGCCGACGGCAAGAACGTCGTCCAGACCTCGCACCTGTCGATCGCGGCCGCTTCCAAGGCCGCCCAGGCCGCGCTGGACGCCGCCACCAAGGCCGGCCAGCGCGTGTCGGTCGCCGTGGTGGACCGCGACGGCAACACCGTCCTGACCCTGCGCGGCGACGGCGCGGGCCCGCAGTCCTACAGCTCGGCGCAGCAGAAGGCGTTCACGGCGGTCTCGTGGAACGCGAAGACGTCCGAGCTGGCCGGCCGCCTCCAGCAGGCCCCGACGCTGAAGGACATCGACGGCACGCTGTTCCTGGCCGGCGCCGTCCCGGTGACCGCCGGCAACGCCCCGATCGCCGCGATCGGCGTCGCCGGTGCGCCCTCCGGCGCGCAGGACGAGACGTTCGCCCAGGCCGGCGTGGACGCGCTCGGCAAGTGACTACCGTGGCTCCCATGTGGATCCGAGATGTCCGGCCCTGGGGCGGCGAACGCAGTGACGTCGAGCTGAACGGCGACCGGATCGCGGCGGTCCGCCCGCACGATCCGGCGCCGGTCCCCGGTGCGGTCGAAGGCCGTGGCCGCCTGCTGTTCCCGGCGTTCAGCGACGTCCACGTGCACCTCGACTCGACGCGCATCGGGCTGCCGTTCCGGCCGCACACCGGTGGCCCCGGCGTCTGGGCGATGATGACGAACGACCGGGAGAACTGGCGCTCGGCGGAGGTCCCGCTGCCGGAACGGGTGGCGGGCACGCTGGAGCGGATGATCGCCAACGGCACCACGCGGGTGCGCAGCTACGCGCAGGTCGACGTCGACTGTGGACTGGAGAAGCTCGACGCCGTGCTGGCCGCGCGCGAGAAGTTCGCGGGACAGGCGGAGGTGCACGTCATGGCGTTCGCGCAGGCGGGCATCCTGCGCGAGCCGGGCACGCTGGACGTCCTCGACGCGGCGATGCGGTCCGGCGCGACGGTGATCGGCGGCATCGATCCGTGCACTGTGGACAAGGACCCGAAGGGGCACCTGGACGCCGTGTTCGGCCTGGCCGAGAAGCACCAGGCGGAGATCGACATCCACCTGCACGAGCCCGGCCACCTCGGCCTGTTCTCGACGGACCTGGTGCTCGACCGCGTCCGCGCGCTCGACATGCGGGGCAAGGTCACCATGTCGCACGCCTACGACCTCGGCTCGATCTCCGAGTCGGTCAGCCGCCGGGTGATCGACGACTTCGCCGACCTGGACGTCGCGATGACCACGGTGGCGCCGTCCGCCGCCGGACAGCTGTCCCTTTTGGACCTCGTGGCGGCCGGGGTGCGGATCGGGCTCGGCGAGGACGGCCAGCGCGATTACTGGAGCCCGTACGGCAACTGCGATCTGCTGGACCGGACGTGGCAGCTGGCGTTCACGCGCGGGTTCCGCCGCGACGCGGACATCGAGCTGGCGCTGGCGGTCGCCACGATGGGCGGCGCGTCGATCATGAGCCACGACGTCCCCCGCCTGGCCGGCCTCGGCGACCGGCCGGGCCTGGCCGCCGGCGACCGCGCGGACCTGGTGCTGGTGGACGGCGAGACCCCGACCAGCGCGGTGATGGACCGCGGCCGCGACCGGACCGTGCTGCACGACGGCGTCGTCGTGGCCGACGGGCTCGAGGTGCTCAAGCCCTGACGCGGCCCGCGGTGGCGAGCAGCGCGGCGACGTTCGGCTTGTGCTCGTCCCGCTTGCGCCAGGTCATGGTGACGGCGGTCGTCTCCCCGGCGAGGGGCACGGCGACCGCGTCACCGTGGGCGGCGAGCGCGGGCACGAGCGCGCACCCCATCCCGGCGGCCACGCACCGCCCGAGCGCGGCGATGCTGCCGACTTCCGCGTCGACGACGGGCCTGTCGATCCGGTCCAGCATTTCCCGGAAGCCGCACCCCTTCGGCGTGGCGAGGAAACCGACGCCCCGCAGATCGCCGGGTGCCAGGGTTTCCTTATCCGCCAACGGGTGTCCGGGTGGGACGAGGACGACGAGCGGTTCGTCCCCGAGGCTTTCGCTCGCGAACGCGGGGTCGTCCGGCGGGCTGCCGAAGGTGAAGCAGACGTCCACTTCGGACTGTCGAACGGCCTGGTACAGCTCGCCGCGGCCGCCTTCTTCCAGCGTCAGCCGCACGCGCGGCCACTTGGCCCGGTACTCGCTCAAGATCTCCGGGATCCACTGCGCGCACAGGGTTTCCAGCGCGCCGATGGTCAGCTCGCCTTCGGGTTCACCCCGGTTCTCCTCGACCGCGGCCTTGGCTTCCTCGGCGAGGGACAGCATCCGGTCGGCGTACCCGAGCAGGCGTTCCCCGGCGGACGTGAGCCGCAGCCGCCGCCCGCGCTCGAACAGCTTCGACCCGAGTTCCGCTTCCAGCGCCTGGATTTGCTCGGTGACGCTGGACTGCGCGTAGTGCAGTTCCGATGCGGCGCGAGTGAAGTTGAGCGTCCGCGCGACCACGCGGAAGGTGCGCAGGTGACGCAGTTCCATGGCATCTCCCATCGGAGTTCCCGATACCCACCATCGTAACTCCCTGCTTCCACCGGTGTCACGGAGAGTCCAAGGTTTCGGTGTGGCAAGACTTCTCACCGGCCTCTCGCTGGGCTACTTCCTGGTCATGCTGGACACGACGATCGTGACGGTGGCGCTCCCGTCGCTGTCGCCCTCGCTCGTGGACCAGCAATGGATTTCGAACGGCTACACGCTGACGTTCGCGGCGTTCCTCCTGACGGCGGGCGCGTGGTCCGACCGCTTCGGCGCCCGCCGGGTGTTCTTCACCGGCTTGGTCTCCTTCGCGGCGCTGTCGGGCCTGTCCGCCCTCGCGTCCCCGACGGTCTTGATCGCCCTGCGTGCCCTTCTGGGCGTGGCCGGAGCGCTGCTGGTGCCGTCGTCGCTGTCCCTGATCGCGACGGCCTACCCGGTGCCCGCCGCGCGTGCCAAGGCGATGGGGGTGTGGGCGGCGGTGAGCGGAACGGGCCTGGTGGCGGGCCCGCTGCTGGGCGGCGTGCTGACGGAGGCGTTCGGCTGGCGCGCGATCTTCGTGGTGAACGTCCCGGTGGCGCTGCTCGCGCTGGCGCTGTCCCGCTCGGCGCCGTCGACGCCGCCCAAGCCGCGCCGGCTGGACGTGGTCAGCCAGGTGTCCGCGGTAGTCGCTTTGTCGACGTTGACGTATGCCCTGGTGGAAGCCGTTTTCTGGCCCCTGATCCCCGCCGTCGTGGCCGCGCTGGTGTTCCTCCGGGCCCAGCGCCGCCCGGACGCGATGCTCCCGCGCCGGCTCGTTTCCTGGGGCCTCCTGGCGGGCGCGATCGTGAACTTCGGCCTGTCGGGCGTCCTGTTCGTCCTCTCGCTGTACTTCCAGCAAACCCGCGGCTACGCCCCTTCGGCGACGGGTTTGGCGTTCCTCCCGCTGACCATCCCGACGGCGTTCAACCCGATCTTCACCGGCCGCCTGGTCGCCAGTGTCGGCCCGCGCATTCCCGCGGTTGCAGGCTTTTCCTTGATGGCGCTGGGAACGCTGATCGAGGCGTGCTCGCCCATGCTTTCCGTGCTGGCATTGGCGTCGCTGGGCTTCGGCGTCTCGCTGGCGATCCCGTCCCTGCTGACTGCCGTGGTCGGCTCGGCCCCGCCGGAGCTGGCGGGAATCGCGGGCGGCGCGTTGAACGCGTCCCGCCAGACCGGCGCGGTCCTGGGAGTCGCCGTCCTCGGGGTGCTGGCGTCCGGAACCTCGACGGCTTTCGCGCTGACCACGGCCGCCGTGCTCCTGTTCGCCGGCGGTGTTTCCTGTTTCCTGTTCCTGCGTGAAACGGGAAACCCCTAGTCGCGAAATGCCGCGTGACGAATCCTGGTTGCAGGGCCGGAAATCCTCCGGAATCCCCTGAAACAACCATTCCCGAGGAGGGATTCGTCATGTCCTTGCCCAGAAAGCTGGCCAAGATCGGTGGCCCCGTGCTCGCGCTCTGCATCGTCGCGGCCGCGCCGCTGATCGGCTCCGCCACGGCGTTCGCCGACGGCGACGGCAGCACGCCGCCCCCGGTCACCACGACCACGCCGCCCCCGGCGGGTACCGACGGCAACCCCTGGCACGGCTGACGCGAACCGGGCCGGCCGGGCAAGGAGCGGCCGGCCCGAAACGCTTTTCAGTGCGACGCGCAGACGCATTCCCATTGCGCGCGTTCGGTGCGCAATTCCCCGGCCTCCGGCAAACCGAGTTCGGTGAACGCCTCGACGGCGGCGTCCCAATGCACGACGGCGTCACCGTGCTCGCCCATCGCGTGCAGCGTTTCCGCGACCCGCTGGTGCGCCCGGGCCTGGTAGGTGCGGTTCCCGTCGCCGGCGGCCAGATCCAGGGCAGCCCGGCCGGCGACGAGCGCGTCCCGGTGCGCACCCCTGGCGAGCGCGGTCGCGCCGCGGTCGAGGTAGAGCTGTGTGCGCAGGTCGGCGTCCGGCACGTTGGCCGCCACCTCCTTGGCCTTGTCGTGGTAGCGCACGGCTTCGGGGTAGCGCCCCAGCTCGCGGTGCACGTTGCCGATGTTGTTCAGCGCGTAGGCCTCGACGCAGTGGTCGCCGACTTCGGCGGCGTGGGCGTGCGCCTCGGTGTAGCTGCCCAGCGCCTCGGTGAGCCGGCCGAGGTTCTCCTGCACCGAACCGAGGTTGTTGAGCGCGTGCGCGACGCCTTGGACGTGCCCGATCTCCCGCAGGATCCGCGCCGCGGCGCCGTGCTGCCCCAACGCGACTTCGAGGTGGCCGTGCAGTTCGTTGAGGTAGCCGAGCATGCTCAGCGCGTGGGCTTCGCCCCGCCGGTCGTCGGTCCGCTCGTACTTCGCCAGCGCGGCATCGAGGTGGGCGATCGCCTGCGCGTGCTTGCCCAGCTCCATGGTGGGGATCGCGAGCGCGCACAACGTCGCCGCTTCGCCACGCACGTCACCGAGCCGGTGCCACTTCGGCAGCGCCTGTGCGGCGAATTCCAGCGCTTCCGCGAGCCGCCCGCGCCGGTCGTTCGCGGTCGCCAGCCGGAGCAGCACGTGCGCCTGGCCGTAGTCGTTGCCGGGATCGGCCGACACGGTCCGCCACGCGAGCTCGAGCGTGCCGATCCAGTCCTCGAACTGGTTGGTGGTGTTGAAGTAGCGCCACAGCAGCACGGCCAGCCGCCAGGTGTGCTCGGGCAGGTCGTGCCGGGCGGCGAAGCGGATCGCGGCCACGAGGTTGTCCCGCTCCGCGGCGATCCACCGCAGGCCGGCGGCTTCGTCGGCGAACGCGGGCGCGACCGGGCAGGACCGGTCCGACGCCGGCTGCTGGGCCTGGTCGAACGGGTAGGCGGCGCCGACCGCGGCCGCGAGCGTGACCAGGTAGAAGTCGAGCAGGCGCACCAGTGCCTGCCGGGGCGCCGGTTCGGCGGCGGCGTACGCCTTGAGCGGGTCCAGCATCTGGTACCGCTCGGGCGCGGCCTCCTCCAGCAGGCTGACCTCGTGCAGCTCGTCGAGCAGCCGCCGGGCCTCGACGACGTCGCACCCGGCGAGCGCGGCGCCGCCGGCGACGTCGACGTCCGGCCCCGGCAGGCCGCCGAGCAGCCGGAACATCGCGCGCTGCGGCTCACCGAGCTGCTGGTAGGACACCCGGACGGCGGCGATGCCGTCGTCCTCGGCCAGCGGGCCGCCCTGTTCGAGCAGGTGGAGCAGGTGCTCCAGCGGCCACTTGTCGTGCCGCCGGAACAACGCCGCCGCCACCCGGATCGGCATCGGCAGGAACCCGCACCGCTTGACGACCAGCGCGACCTCGGCCGCCCGCCCGCGCACCCGCGGCGCGTCGGTCAGCGCGGTGAACAGCTCGGCGGCCTCGTCCGGCGGCAACGGCGACAGCCGGACCGGCTCGCCGGTGTCGCCCATCCGCCTGCTGGTGACGATCGCGAGGCAGCCGCCGTCTTCGGGCAGCAGCGGCCGGATCTGCTCCGCCGACGCGGCGTTGTCGAGCACGACCAGCGTGCGCGTGCCGTACAGGGTGGTCTGGTACAGCGTGACCTTCCGGCCGACGGTGGCCGGGATCTGCTCGGCCGGCACGCCCAGTTCGAGCAGCAGCTCGGTGAGCGCGTCGCCGACGCTGGTCTCGGGCACACCGGGGGTGAACCCGTTGAGCCTGGCCAGGAGCTGGCCGTCCGGGAACCGGTCGCGCAACCGGTGCGCGGCCTCGACGGCGAGGCCGGTCTTGCCGACGCCGGGCGCGCCGCTCACCCAGACCGCGCGCTTGCCGGCGGCGGCCGTCTCGATCTTGGCGAGGTCG
>NZ_JAAGNB010001561.1:0-4913 GCF_010550475.1 Amycolatopsis sp. SID8362 | reverse complement strand
CGCGACCCGCACGGGGTCCAGCTCCAGGCCCAGCACCCGGACGTCCGGCCGGACCCGCCGCAGCCAGCGGGCCAGCTCGACCGTCGTCACCGGGGAAGCGCCGTAGCCGAGGTCGACGACCAGCGGTGCGACGGTCGCGCGCAGCAGCCGGGACGTGGCGGGCGAGGACGCGATCCACCGGTCGACCCGGCGCAGGCGGTTCGGGTTGGTCGTGCCGCGGGTCGGCGCGCCGACCGGGCTCAGGCGGCTCCGGCCAGCCACTTCGCGGTGAATTCGGCTTCGCGCTCCAGCAGTTTCGTGACCTGCTCGGCGATCACGCTCTCCAGCTTCCCGCCGAACAGCGGGATCCGGACCGTCACTTCGCCGCTCGTCCGCAGCACCGTCTTGGCGTCGCCCGCCAGCACCGCGGTCCGCGCGGTGATCTCGCCCGGGACCCCGCCGACCTCGACCGAGGCCTGGCCCTGGTGGCCGGTGCCGTCGTTGCTGACGCGCCAGGTCTGCGTGCGGGTCACCAGCAGGTCGCCCTTGTGCAGCGTCCGGACCGCCTGCGGGAGCTTGTCCGCGCTGATCCCCTGCCGCAGCTGGTACCGCAGGCCCGTGCCCGAGACCTCGTACGCCAGCAGCGCCGCGTCGTGCCCGCCGAGCTCCGCCAGCCGCGCCCGCAGCGCGTCCTCGCCGGACACCGCGGCGTAGACGGCGGCGACGTCGGCGGCGAACTCAGCGCGGTGCTCGATCCGGGATCCCATGAGCCGGACAGTACCGTCAGACGGGTGAACACCGCCCCGACTCCCGCGCTCCCGCAGCTCTCGGCGTACACCACGTTGCGCCTCGGCGGCCCCGCCCGCCGGCTCGTCAGCGCCGTGACCAGCGAAGACCTCGTCGAGGCAGTCCGCGCCGCCGACGCGGCGGGCGAGCCGGTGCTGCTGCTCGGCGGCGGCTCCAACCTGGTGGTCGCCGACGCGGGGTTCGACGGCACGCTCGTCGAGGTCGCGAACACCGGCTGGCGCCGGGACGGGGACGTCGTCGAGGTCCAGGCCGGCCAGAACTGGGACGCCTTCGTCGCCGCGCTGGTCGAAGCCGGGCTGGGCGGGCTCGAGTGCCTCTCGGGCATCCCGGGCAGCGTCGGCGCGACGCCGATCCAGAACGTCGGCGCGTACGGCTGCGAGGTCGCGGAGTCCCTGGTCAGCGTCGACGTCTACGACCGCGTGACGCGTGAAGTGCGCACGCTCAAGGCCGACGAACTCGGCTTCGCCTACCGCACCAGCGTCCTCAAGGGCACCGACACCGGCGTCGTCCTCTCGGTCCGCTTCGAGGTCCGCGAAGACGGCCTTTCCGCGCCCATCCGCTACGCCGAACTGGCGCGCACGCTCGGCGTCGAGATCGGCGCCCGCGTCCCGGCGGCCGAAGCGCGCGAAGCCGTGCTGAAACTGCGCCGCGGCAAGGGCATGGTGCTCGACCCGGCCGACCACGACACGTGGAGCGCGGGCTCGTTCTTCACCAACCCGATCGTCCCGAGCGCCGAGGCGGAAGCCGTCCTCGAGCGGATCACGGCGGCCGTCGGCTCGGAAGTCCCGCAGTACCCGGCCGACGGCGGCATCAAGCTCTCGGCGGCCTGGCTGATCGAGCGCGCCGGCTTCGCCAAGGGGTACCCCGGACCGGGGAATCGCGTCTCGCTGTCGACGAAGCACACCTTGGCGCTGACCAACCGCGGCGGCGCTACGACCGAGGACCTGCTGGCGCTGGCCAGGGAGGTCCGCGACGGCGTCCGGCAGCGGTTCGGCGTCTCGCTGCACCCGGAACCGCTCTTGATCAACTGCGTCATTTGAGCCGAACCGGGCAACCTGGACGTGTGTCAGACGTCTTTGTCGACAAAGGGCGTAGCCACCTGATCGGATGGTCTTTACCTTTCGACAGGTAACGTCGGGCGGGTCACCAGCGCTAAGGGCGTGGACCCGCTGGTCGGCGGGGGAACTCGGGAGGTTTCGGTGATCGGACGGCGCACGGTCTTCAAGGCCGCACTCGCGGCTGGGGCCGCACTGGCCGCCGCGGCGTGTTCGAGCACGAACGACGGCACCGCGCTGCCCACCGGGGCGGCGGGCGCCGACGGCGAGAGCGCCCAGCCCGTGGCGAAGATCACGGCCGAACCCGCGGTCAACGCGAAGGATGTCCCGGTCCTCGCGCCGGTCGTGATCAAGGTCGCCGAGGGCAAGCTCACCGAGTGCAAGGTGACCGCGGACGGCGGCAAGGCCGTCAAGGGCGACACCGCGCCCGACGGGCTCACCTGGACCAGCTCCGAGCCGCTCGGCTACGGCAAGACCTACACCTACGCGGCCAAGGCCACCGGCACCGACGGCAAGCCGGCCGAGCTCACCGGCACGTTCACCACGATCAGCCCGGCCAAGCAGGTCCGCGCCACGCTCAACCCGGCGGACAACCAGACGGTCGGCGTCGCGATGCCGATCAGCGTCAAGTTCGCGTCGCCGGTCAAGGACCGCAAGGCCGTCGAGAAGGCCTTGTCCGTGAAGACGGACAAGGACGTGGAAGGCGCCTGGGGCTGGCTGTCCGACAGCCAGGTCGACTACCGGCCGAAGGAGTACTGGCCGCAGAACATCACGGTGAGCGTCGAGGCGAAGCTCTACGGCGTCGAGCTCGGCGGCGGCGCGTACGGCAAGGCCGACGTCACCACGAAGTTCAAGATCGGCCGCAACCAGGTGGTCAAGGTCAACACCCCGGACCACCAGATGCGCGTCTACCGGGGCGGGTCGCAGGTCAAGAGCTACCCGTGCGCGAACGGCCTGGACGCCGAGGTCGACCGCAACACCCCCAACGGCACCTACATCATCATGAGCAAGGAGCCGACGGCCGTCTTCGACAACGCCCGCTACGGCTACACGAACGTCAACAAGAAGTGGGCCTGCCGGTTCTCCAACCACGGCGAGTACATCCACGAGAACCAGGACAACGCGGCCAACATCGGGAAGAACAACAACTCCCACGGCTGCGTCAACCTCCTCGAGGCCGACGCCAAGGACTTCTTCGACTCCGCGCTGGTCGGCGACCCGGTCGAGATCACCGGCTCCCAGCTGGGCGCGCCGATGGCCTCGGACGTCAAGGACTGGAACTACAGCTGGTCGGCCTGGAAGTCGCTGGGAGCGAAGTAGAGCGTGCGCACCGAAGTCACCGGCCACGGCGGGGTCCGGCTCGGCCTGCGGGTCGAGGGAGCCGAACACGGCAAGCCGATCGTCTTCGTGCACGGCTGGGCGCAGTCGGCGGGCTGCTGGGCGGCCCAGTTCGCCGACCCGGCGCTGACCGAGCGGTTCCGGCTGGTGGCGGTGGACCTGCGCGGTCACGGCGCCTCCGACGTCCCGGCGGCCGGCTACGACGACCCGGTGGCCTGGGCCGACGACCTCGCCGCGGTGCTCGACTTCGCCGGGCCGGGCGCGATCGTCGTCGCCTGGTCCTACGGCGGCCTGGTGCTGATGGACCACATCCGGGTGCACGGCACCGCACGGCTGGGCGGCATCGTGCTGGTCGGGGCCATCACCGAGATCGGCCGCGACCGGGCCGGTGGGCGCGTCGGGCCGCTGATGCGCGAGCACATGCGGGCGATGCTTTCCGACAATTGGGACGAAGCGGTTCCCGCCCTCACGGAGTTCAGCCGGGGAATGGCCGCCGGGCCGGTGCCCGGCGCGCAGGCACAGGCCATGCTCGGGGCTTCTCTCAGCGTGCCTCCCGCAATTCGTTCGGCGCTCTTCCGCCGGGACATCGGCAGCGAAGAAGTGCTGGTCACGGTGGACAAACCGGCCCTGGTCGCGCACGGAACGGCCGACCGCGTGATCGAACCCTCGGTAGCCGAACACGCACTCGGGAAGATTCCGGGTGCCGTCGGGCGTTGGTTCGCTGACGGGGGGCATGCGCCCTTCGCCGAGTCCGCGGCCGAGTTCGACGCGGTGCTGCGGCAATTCGCCGAGGAATGCTGAAGTACGCAGGAGACGTGACCAGGTGACCAGCTCCATCCGGGGGTTCCGGGCTGCACCGCGCCGGATAGCGGTGCTGTCCGTCCACACTTCCCCGCTCGAACAGCCCGGTACCGGCGACGCCGGCGGGCTCAACGTCTACGTCAGCCAGACCGCGACCGAGATGGCCCGCCGCGGCGTCGAGGTCGAGGTCTTCACCCGCGCGACCGCGTCCGACCAGCCGCCGGTGGCCGAGCTGGCGCCCGGGGTGACCGTGCGGCACGTGCAGGCCGGGCCGTTCGAGCCGCTGGGCCGCGACGAGCTGCCGGCGCAGCTGTGCGCGTTCACCTCCGGCGTGCTGCGGACCGAGGCCTTCCACGAGCCCGGGCACTACGACCTCATCCACTCGCACTACTGGCTCTCGGGGCAGGTCGGCTGGCTCGCCCGCGACCGGTGGTCCGTCCCGCTGGTGCACACCGCGCACACGCTGGCGAAGGTGAAGAACGCCGCGCTCGCCGAGGGCGACAAGCCCGAGCCGCGCACCCGCGTGATCGGCGAGGAGCAGGTGGTCGCCGAGGCGGACCGGCTGGTGGCCAACACCGCGGTCGAGGCGCGCCAGCTCATCGACCTCTACGACGCCGAGCCGCACGCGGTGCACGCCGTGCCGCCGGGCGTCGACCTCGAACGCTTCACGCCGGGGTCGCGGCACGCCGCCCGCGACGCCCTCGGCCTGGCCGACGACGACGTCGTGCTCGCCTTCGCCGGCCGCATCCAGCCGCTGAAGGCGCCGGACGTGCTGCTGCACGCCGCGGCTGCGATGCTGCGCCGCCGTCCCGAGCTGGCTTCGCGCCTGGTCGTGCTGGTCGTCGGCGGTCCGTCCGGCTCCGGGCTGGAGCAGCCGCAGGCACTGCGCGAGCTGGCGGTCTCCCTGGGCATCGAGGCGCAGGTGCGGTTCCT
>NZ_JAAGNB010001516.1:0-10404 GCF_010550475.1 Amycolatopsis sp. SID8362 | reverse complement strand
ACGGCCAGCAACGCGCCGCCCGGCACGTCGAGTTTCTCCTTGGTACCGCGGGGTTTCGCGGGCAGCCCGCGCCACCCGAGCAGAAGAGCGGGCACGCACAGCGGGAGGTTGACCAGGAAGATCGACCGCCAGCCGGGGCCGGCCGCGAGCAGCCCGCCCAGCGGCGGCCCGCCGAGGGTCGCGGCGGCGAAGACGGCGGTCTGCCAGCCTTGGCGGCGCAGGAGCTCGTCGCGCTCGAACAGCTCGCCGAGCGCGCTCATCGCCGTCACGATCAGGCCGCTCCCGCCCAGCCCCTGCAAGGCGCGGGCGGCGATCAGCGACCCGATGTCGGGCGCGGCGGCGCACCACGCGGAGGCTGCGGCGAACACGAGAACCGAAGCGGCGAAGGACGCGCGCCTGCCGTAGAGGTCGCCGAGCCTGCCGTGCAGCGGCGTCGCGACGGTCAGGGTCAGCAGGCCGGCGGCGGTCACCGCGACCAGGCCGGTGCGGGCGTGCAGGTCGGCGCCGATGGACGGCAGGGCCGCGGTGACGATCAGGCCGTCGAGCTGGGCCATGGCCATGCCGAGCAGGAGCCCGGCGAACGCGAGGTTCCGAGATGCGTGCATAAAGCACACGTTATAACGTGCATTGTGCACACATCAAGGGACGGCGGCCCCGCGCTCTTCCGCCTGGTCCGCCACTGGGCCCGCCAATGGGCACCGGACGTCGTCGAGCGCTTCGCCGCCGACGCGCCGCCGACGTGGACGGTGCCGAACCTCTTCGTCATCCAGGCGATCGACGGCGCGGCGGCCGACGAGGTCACCGTCGCGGACGTGGCCCGCCAGCTGGGCATCGACCGCTCGGTCGCCAGCCGGATGACGACCGAAGCGGCCCGCGACGGCTTCGTGACGCGCTCGACGTCGACCCGCGACGCGCGACGCGCGGTGCTGACGCTCACCGACGAGGCACGGGAGTTCCTCGCGGCGTCGCAGGCCCACCAGCGCCAGGCGTTCGAGGCGCTGGTGGGGCACTGGCCCGCCGAAGACCGCGAGCGCTTCGCGGGCTACCTGAGCCGGCTGGCGGGCGAAGTCCTCGGCTAGCTTTCGGCCAGGAAGGCGTTCAGCGCTTCCCAGGCGTGCCAAGCCCGGGTGACGCCGAACTGGGCGTTGAAGCGCAGCGCGGCGCGGACGTCCTCCGGGGCCGCCCCACCCCGCAGCGCACGCCCGACGTGCGTGCGGAACGTGTCGGCCAGCGTCTGGTAGTGGATGTCGACGCTGAGGCTGGCCAGCCCGCGTTCGCGCTCGCTGAGCGTGCCGGGACCGTGCCCGGACCGCATCCGCGACTGCAGGTCGAAGTAGCCGGCGAACTGCGGGTCCAGCTCGGCGAGCCGGGCCCGCACCGCCTCCGGCAGCGGGCTGGGGCCCGCCGACAGCAGCTCCTCGGGCAGCGGCTCGGCGGCCGGCCGGGGGATCCCCAGCTCCGCCTCCAGCCCGGCGAGCCGTTCGAGTCCCTCGGCGGCGGCGTGGTAGCCGGTGTCGTAGGAGACGAACCGCAGGAGCTCACGCACGTCGGCGGTGGAGACGCCGGCGGCCAGCCCGGTCCGCACGTGCGCGGCGAACACCCCGCCCAGGGTCGATTGGCAGACGTCGGCCGTGACGCGCAGGAACGTCTTCTCGCGGTCGGTGAGCTCGGAAATGGCATCGAGGTGGCCGGCGGTGGCGCCCGCGAGCTGCGCGAACACCAGGTCGAGCGGTTCGGTGGTGGTCAAGATCGTGCTCCCTCATCGAGTGAACAATCGTAGCGCTACAGCTGTAGTGCGAGTGACACTACAGCTGTAGCGCAATGGGTGTCCAGCTATGCTGCCGGTGATGGACGGAACCCCTGCCGCCCGCCGGCGGCCCAATGCCCGAGGCCAGGGCGAGCTGCTGCGGGACGAGATCGTCGCGGCCGCGGTCGGGATGCTCGACGAACTGGCCGACGACGAAGCGCTGTCCCTGCGGGCGGTCGCGCGGGTGGTGTCGATCGCGGCGACGTCGGTCTACCTGCACTTCCCGGACCGGGACGCGCTGGTGCTGGCCGCGATGCGGCGCTGCCACGAAGACCTCGTCCGCACGGGCGACGAAGCCGCCGAAGCCGCCCCGGATCCGGCCGCGGCCCTGCGCGCGCGGATCCTGGCGCAGGCCGCGTGGGCGCGCGAGCACCCCGGGCTCTACAAGGTGCTGCACGAAAGCCGGGTCCACCGGCGCCACGGCATGCCGTTCAAGGAGGTGATGGTGGCCCGCACGACCGAGGCGGTCCAAGCCTGCATGGATGCCGGCCTCGCCCCCGCCGACGACGCCGCGACCGTCGCCATCGACCTGCGGACCGCCGTCAACGGCATGCTGGCCCAGCGGATCAACGAGCCCGACCTGCCCTGGCCCCCGGCGGTCGAGCAGATCGACCGGTTCCTGGTGAAGCTGGCCGGCCTGCGGCGCTGACTTGTGTTCACCGCGAGAAGGGGCTTGGGTGGGCGGGTATGAACCCGGGTTACCCGACGGTGCTCCCGCGGATGGTGGTGCGCGACGTCGTCGCCACCGTCGCGTTCCTGCGCACGGTGTTCGGCGCGACCGGTGAGACCGAGAGCGGCCGGCCCGCCGAAATCCGCATCGGCGACTCGCCGCTGCTGGTGTCCGCCGAAGGCGAGCGCGAGCTCTTCCCCGCGTTCCTGTACGTCTACGTCGCCGACGTCGAGGCGACGTACCGCCGCGCGCTCGACTGCGGCGCGACCAGCCTGGAGGAACCGGCCGACCAGCCCTACGGCGACCGGCGCGCGATGGTCCGCGACCCGTTCGGCAACGTCTTCCAGATCGCCCGGCGCCGCGGGTGAGCGTCAGTCCGGCAGCGCCGTCCGGCCGGTCAGACAGCGCTGCACCAGCGGGCCGAAGCTGCCGGCCAGCTCGTCCACGGACGCCGACGCGATCGGTTCGATCCGCACGATGTACCGCGCGACCGCGAGACCCAGGATCTGGACGTTGACCATGCCCGCCCGCAGTGCGGCGTCCGGCGCGTCGAGCATCCCCGCGAGCCGGCCGGTGATCTCCCGGTCGATGAACTCGCGCAGCAGCGCTTCGGACCGTTCGTCGGTGGGCGCCGACCTGGTCAGCATCACGAGCGGGGTGCGGTCCGACTTGTCGAGGTTCTCCAGGAGCGTCCGGACGATGCGTTCGCCGATGGTGTCGAGGCCGCCCGTGAAGACCGACTCGATGGCCGGCGGGACGGCGCCGGACATTTCGATGGCGGCGGCGAACAGGCCCTGCTTGGTGCCGAAGAAGTAGAACACCATCGCGGGGTCGACCTCCGCGGCGGTGGCGATCGCGCGCACGGTCGTGCCGCGGTAGCCGTGCCGGCCGAACAGCTCGCGGGCGGTCCGCAGGATCCGCTGCTTGCTCTCCGCGCCGGACCGCCAGCGCCCGGGGCGGCCGTGGATGTCTTGCTCTGCCATGACCGCCGAAGCCTAACACTCTTTCTTCATCACGCGGTGGAGTTTGCCGTACAGTGTTCTTCATCAGGCGGTGAAGAAAGGGGTGGAGACGTGAAGGTGATCGTGATCGGCGCCGGCCTCGGCGGGTTGACGCTGGCCCACGGGTTGCGCCGGGCGGGGATCGACGTCGTGGTCTACGAGCGGGACGGCGAGGCCGGCCGTCGGCAGGGCATCAGCCTGCACGTCGACGACCGGGGCGCCTCGGCGTTGCGGGCGTGCCTGCCTCCGGCGCACGCCGCGATGGCGGCGGCCACCACGGGCGCTCCGCGCGAGCGGACGTTGACGCTGTCCGACGTGGCCGGAGAGCTCACCGTCGTGGACGCGCGGCCGACGGACGGCGCCGAGGGCCGGGCGCGGCCCGGCCGGCAGACGCATCGGCCGCTGCTCCGGGCGATCTTGCTGACGGGCCTGGAGGATGCGGTGCGGTTCGGGGCGGAGTTCACGCGGTTCGAGCGGCGGGCGACGGCACGGTCCGGGCCTGGTTCGCCGACGGCCGCGTGGACACCGCCGACGTGCTGGTGGGCGCGGACGGGATCGGTTCGGCCGTCCGCCGCCGGTACCTGCCACATGTGCGAGTGACCGACAGCGGACGACGCATGCTCATGGGCGCGACACCGCTGCGGGCCGCGGCCGGGCTGCCGGAGCTGATCGGCGACAGCCCGGCCGTCGTGCGGGTGGGAGGCACGATGATGGCGCTGGGCGTGCTGCGGTTCACCGAATCTCCCCTGACCGCGCGGGAGCGGTGGCTGCCGTCACTGCGTCCCGGCGCCGTCGCCGGGATCGAGGACTACGTGATGTGGGCGCTGCCCACCACGCGAGAGGGGCTCGATTCGGCGGGCTCGCCGGGTGACCGGGCCCGGGAGCTGGCCGCGGAGCTGCACCCGGCCTTGCGGGCGGTCGCCGCGCAGGCGTGGCCGGACGTCACGGTCGCGCTGCGGATCGGGACGATCCCGCCGATGCCCGCTTGGCCCGCCGGCCCGGTGACGCTCCTCGGCGACGCCATCCACCTGGCCCCGGGCTTCGGCGGCAACCTGGCGATACAGGACGCGCACCACCTCTGCGAGGCGCTGGTCGAGGCGCACCGCGGCCGGCTCGACCTGCTCGACGCGATCGGGTCCTACGAAGACATCATGCGCCGCACCGGTTTCCCGTCCGTCCCGGCGAAGGCGGGCGCATGAGCCTCGACGCGCTGACGAAGAAATCGCTGTCGTTGTTCAGCGCGGTGGGCGGGTGGCGCACGGTCGCCGAAGGCGTCGCGTCGCGGGCGCTGTTCCTCGTCGCGTACCTGCTGAGCGGGCGGGTGCTCACGGCCG
Organism: Amycolatopsis sp. SID8362; assembly: GCF_010550475.1. NCBI lineage: Bacteria > Bacillati > Actinomycetota > Actinomycetes > Pseudonocardiales > Pseudonocardiaceae > Amycolatopsis > Amycolatopsis sp. SID8362. The sequence goes on along the minus strand of NZ_JAAGNB010001516.1, from coordinate 5,592 downwards.
CGCTGATCGCCGTCGGCGGCGTGTTCGTGTTCGCCGTGGTCCGGATGTGCACCGACCGCAAATTCTGGCAGCCGGTGGTCGGGCTGGTCGTGGTCGGGGTGTCGGCGCTGCTGGCCGGGAGCACCGGGCACGCGGTCGACTTCTACCTCACCGCGGTCCTGATCCAGGCAGGCGGCGCCGTCGTGTTCGGGATCTCGATGCTGGCGCGGTGGCCGGTCATCGGCGTGGTGCTGGGCGCCGTGCGCGGCGACCGCTTCGCCTGGCGGCGCGACCGGCGGCAGCGGCGGCGCTACATGGTCTGCACGGCGGTGTTCCTGGCGAAGTTCGCCGTCGTGACAGCCTTGCTGGTGCCGCTGTACCTGACCGGGAAGGTCGTCGCGCTCGGCGTCGCCGCCACGGTACTGGGCGGCGCGCCCGCCGCAGGGGTCTGCGTTTACCTGTGCTGGCGGATCCTGCGCACGCACGAGCCTGCCGTCCCCGTGCCGAGCGGTGGCTGACGGCCGGGCTACTCCCCGGTGCTGCCGTCGATCGACTCGCGGAGGAAGTCGGCGTGGCCGTTGTGGCGGGAGTACTCCTCGACCAGGTGCACGAGGATCCAGCGCAGGGTCGGCGTGTTGCCGTCGCGCAGGGAACGCCGGGCCCGCTGTGCCAGGTCGCCGCTCGCCAGCGCGTCCCGCACCGCCGCCCGCGAGCGCTCGACGGTGTCCTGCCAGAGCTCGCGGAGCTGCTCGGGGGTGTCGTCCGCGGCGGAATCCCAGTCCCAGTCGGGTGTCTCCGCCCAGTCGACCGCGTCGAACGGCGGTCGCCGGTCGTGGCCGGACCACACGTAGGAGAACCAGTTGTCCTCCACGTAGGCCAAGTGCTTGAGCAAGCCGCCGAGCGTCATCGTGGCCGGCGCGACGGTCGCGCGCAGGCCCGCCTCGTCCAGGCCGGCGCACTTCCAGGCCAGGGTCGCGCGGTGGAAGTCGAGGAAACCGAGGAGGGTCGCGGCTTCGTCGCCGTCGAAAGGCGGTTCGGGCCGCTCCTGTTCGTCCACGGAGGTCAGCTTACGGCGTCAGCGGGCGCACGTCCCAGACCCACACCCCGCCGACGAACTCAGCGGGCTTGCGCAGCAGCAGTTCCACTGTGGACTTGAGGGCTTCCTGGTTCTGCCGCGGGCCGACCACGAGCACGTCGGCCTTCCAGTAGCGGAGGTCGGCCAGGGCCTGGGTGCGGTCCGCCTCGGTGACGTTCGCGGCCTGGCCGGTGCGCTCGACCTCCGCGAACAGGTCCGACGTCGGCCGCGGCACGGCGCCGTAGCGGCCGCGGCGGTCGTCGGCCGAGGTCGGGCCGACGAAGTAGCCCTCCGGCATCGGGTACCCGAGGCCGGCGTCGACCTGCCAGTGCAGCGGCTCGGCCTCACCGGTGCTCGGCAGCGGCACGGGCACCAGCGAACCACCGGGAGCGAGGTACTGGCGCCAGATGCCGTCGGCGAAGAACGGCGGCGAAAGCGGGCGCTGGTGCGTCACCAGTTCCGTCGGCGCGATCGGGAGGAGCACGGCTACGACGGCGCCGACCCAGAGCATCTTCAACGGGAAGCGCGGTTTGTCTTCGAGGGGTTGCGGCAGTTCGGCCGCCGCCGTCCAGACGCGGTGCGTCGCGATCGCCAGCAGCCCGCCGACCACGGGGATGCAGCCCATCGCGAGCCGGGACTCGATCAGCGAGTCCAGCAGCGGCAGCTGGCCCAGCCACTTCCACAGCCCCGGGACGCCGGTGTCCTGGTGCGCCACGGTGATTTCGACACCGAGCGAAAGGAAGGCCATCACGTACATCGTGATCGCGAGCGCCCGCGCGACGACGTCGCGCCACAGCCAGATCGTGAGCACGACCATGAGCACGATCAGCGGCCAGCCGAAGAACGCGTTCTCCTCGGTGCGGTTCATCGAGACGTCCGCGGCGGCTTCCGGGCTGCCGGCGATCGACTGCGTCGCGAAGCGCGTGAGGGCCGCGGTGTCGTTGCCCGCCGAACCGTGCAGGAGGGAGTGGAAGCTGTAGGGACCGAAGAACTGCCAGTACAACGGGAATCCGGCGATCACCACCGCGACCACCGCGCCGACGCCGACGCCCTTGCCCAGCGGCGCCAGCATGCCGCGGATTTCCGCGCGGCGCGGGATCAGGTAGGAAATCACGAAGACGAGGAAGGTGAGCGCGAAGATCGCCAGCGGCTCTTCACCGAGCAGGATCTGCCACGCGACGAGGACGCCGAGCACGATGCCGTTGCGCACCGGGCGTTCGCCGCGCGCGATCTGGATGGTCTTGAGCGCGATGAAGGGCAGCACGAACAGCACGACGAAGTTCGGGTGCGCGTTGCCGTGCGAGATCATCGGCGGGGCGAAGCCGCAGAAGGCACCGCCGATCGCGGCCGCGGTCCGGTTCGGCACCAGGTGGCGTGAAAACACCCAGTACCAGCCGAACGCGGTGCCGGCGAGGCCCGCGGTCAGCACGATGGCCCAGGTGAGCGTCGCGCCGAAGGTCAGCGTGATCGGCGCGAGCGGGATGTTCAGGCCGAACATCGCCGCGTTCGCCGCCATGTTCACGCCGTCCGGGTAGTTCTGCAGGTCCGTGGTGAACGGGTTCTGGAAGTGCAGCACGGACTTCGCGACGACCGTGGAGTACCACTCCCACTGGCTCTGGTCGGACGCGCCGTTCCAGAGGTAGCCGCGCTTGAGGTCGAACCAGAGCCCGTTGTAGAGCAGGATCGTGAAGAGCAGGAAGCCGCCGCCGATGGCGGTGTCCTGCCACGCCCAGCGTTTCGGGCCGGTGGGTGCTTCGGGGGCGGGCGGGACGAGCTCGGGGACGGCTTCGGACTTCAAGCTCACGGTTCGACCACCCTGGCGAAGAAGTAGAGGGCACCCGTGGCGGCGTGCCGGACCAGTAGCAGGAACGGCCGGTCCACCGTGACGGCGACCGGTTCGTCGATGATCATCGAGGTGAGCCGCATCGTCAGCGCGGTCGCCGCGGCCCCCTCGAAGCCTTGTTCGTCGACGCGCAGCACGGCTTGGTGCAGCACCTCGGAGACCGTCAGCCGCGGGTCCGGGGAAAGCCCGGAGAGGTCGGCATCGTCGGTGAACATGGTGCGCACGCCCAAATCGCGCAGCACGCCGGTGAGCGAGCTGGGCACGTCGAGCGAAACTTTCGGGAGCGCGAGCTCCACCGGCTTGAAGCGGATCTCGCCGAGCAGGCTCGCCAGCTTCGCCTGGTCGAGCGCGGCTTCGGCCTCGGCGAGGTCGCCGTCGGGCAGCAGCACGACGGCCTGCAGCCCGCCACCGCCCGCCAGCTGCACGGCCTGCCAGCCGTCCGCGTGCGCGTAGCCGACACTCTCGCCGAGCCACATGGTCGGCACGTCCCGGGTGCCGGACGGCGCGTGGAAGGGCGCGTCGGAGGTGTTGGCCTCGCGGAACGGCAGCTTCCAGGCAGCTTTGAGGTAAAGCGCGTTGACCAGCACGGCGGCGACGTCGCGGTCGATCGACCCGGGCGGCAGCAGCTGCGGGATCAGCCCCCGCGTGGTCCGCCCGACATCATCGTTGATGAGTGCCCGCGCGGCTTCGGGCTCCTTCTCGAAGGGCGCCCCGGCGACGGCGGCCCCGGGCCACCCGGCGAGTTCGCTCTTGAAGGAGTCCTCGAGCGGGAGCCGGTCGTCGGCCCACAGCGTGTTGGCGACGGCCAGTTCGGGCTGCTCACCGCGCTCTTCGACGAGCTGAGCGGCCTCCTTGAGGAGCGCGGTCTGCTCCCCCAGCAGGGCGACCAGCTCGTCCCGCGTCCGCCCCCGCGCGGCGAGCGCGGCGAGGGTCAGCGCACTGGCCACCGAATACGGCGAGAAACAGCTGTTCCCGCCCTCGGCACCGAGGGCCTGGTGAACGGCGAGGGCGAACCGGAGGTGGCTGTCCGTGGCCATGCGGGCGAGACTACCGGAACGCCGCACCCCACCGGGCGGCCACGCGGAACTCCGCCCACGGGTGACAAATCCCCCACCGGCCGACGCGGAGCAGGGTGCTAGTGCCGCTCCCCCGAATGCCCGGCCCCCGCACGACCGGTAAGCGGAACGGCACTCGCCCCCGTGCCGCCCGGGCAAGCCGCCCGAGTGACCGCGCCCGCCGACCGAAACAGCCGGGCCGGCCGCCCCAACCCGCACCGCCGAGCGACCCGCCGCCCGATCACCGCGCTCGCCAGCCGAAACAACCAAGCCCGCCGCGACACGACCAGGAGGCTGAGCCCAAGCCCGCCGCCGCAACCGAGGGCCGACCGCCGCACGACCGGTGGGCGGAACTCCGGCTCGCACCCGAATGCGGCTCAGGCCCGCGCACGCTCGCCCACCGAAACCGGCTCGCGCCGCCTCGCGAGAGCCGCGGGGTTGCGGGGTTGCGGGCAGCGACTTACCCCGCGCCGCGTCGACGCTGAATCACCGGTGCAAGCGGGTCACGTGCCACGAGTACCACACGTGGGCCTGCGCGTCCGTCAGCGAAGCGACCTGGTCGATCACCACCCTCAGCAACCCCGCGTCGTCCTTCGCCGCGTTCCAGGCGGGCACGAACAGCGGGTCCAGCGACTCCGGCGCCCGGCGGGCCAGCGCGTGCACCAGCTCCGCCAGCAGCTCGCGCTGGCCCTCCTGCATGGCCAGCCTGCGGCGGTCGCTCATCACGTACCGCAGGGCCAGCGCCTTCAGCAGCGCCACCTCCGCCGCCACCTGTTCCGGGACCGCCAGGCGGGCGCCGTAGCGGCTCAGGGGGCTGGTGCCGAACGCCGCTCGCGTCCCCGTGACCGCCGCTGTCGTGAAGCGGCCGACCAGTTCGCTCGTCAGGCGCTTCAGCGCGACCTGGGCGCCCGGGGAGCCGTCCGGTTCCGCCTCGGCCAGCGCGGCCACCGCGGGCAGGGCCAGCAGCTCCGTCGCCGCGTTCTCCAATGTGGACACCGACTGCGACGAGAAGTGCTTGGCGGCGGCCTCGGCGACCGCCGCGCGCTCGTCCGGGTGGGCCAGCACGCGCAGCTTGATGCGGCCGGCCAGGACGCCGTCCTCGACGTCGTGGACCGAGTACGCCACGTCGTCCGCCCAGTCCATGATCTGGGCCTCCAGGCAGGTGCGCCCCTCGGGCGCGCCCTCCCGGAACCAGGCGAACACCGCCGTGTCGTCCGGGTACACGCCGTACTTCGCCGTGCCCGGCTTGCGGGGCCACGGGTACTTCGTCGTCGCGTCCAGGCACGCGCGGGTCAGGTTGAGGCCCGCCGGGGAGCCGTCGGGGCCGAGGAGCTTGGGCTCCAGCCGGGTGAGGATGCGGATCGTCTGCGCGTTGCCCTCGAAGCCGCCGCACGCCGCCGCGACCTGGTCGAGCGCGCGCTCGCCATTGTGGCCGAACGGCGGGTGGCCGATGTCGTGCGCCAGGCCCGCGGTGTCCACCAGGTCCGGGTCCGCGCCCAGCTCCTCGGCGATCCCGCGGCCGATCTGCGCGACCTCCAGCGAGTGCGTCAGCCGCGTGCGCGGGACGCCGGTGACCTCGGCGCCCTCCCCCGGCCCGACCACCTGGGTCTTGCCCGCGAGCCGCCGCAGCGCGGCCGAGT
>NZ_JAAGNB010001468.1:0-6079 GCF_010550475.1 Amycolatopsis sp. SID8362 | reverse complement strand
CGTCGCGGACGCCCGTGCCCGCCGAGCGGCGCCGTCCCGCGAACGCCATGCCCGCCCCGGCCAGCAGCACCACCGCGCCGGCGGTGAGCGGGATCCCGTAGCGCGCGACGTGGGTGTTCTCGTAGAACTTCTTCGCTTCCTCGCCGGGTTCGACGGAGAACGACCGTGTCCAGGCGCTGATCGTCTGGCTGCTTTCGCTCTTGCCGTCGACGACCTGCTCGAACGTCGTCTGCGGCAGGAACGACCCGGCCACCACGAGGGCCGCGGCCACGGCGCCGAACATCCCGGCGAGCAGCCGGCGGAACCCGCCGGGATCGGCGGCCGGCCGCGCGGGCGGCGGGCTGTAGGGGTACGGGGGCGGAGCGGCGGTCATGGTGACTCCCCTCTGTCCGGGGGATTGGACCACGATTCGGCGGCCGCGGATAAGGGGTTCGTCAGCTCGGAGCAGTGGCGGCGTCCTGGTAGAGCAGGACGGCGATGCGCTTCCACTCCTCGAGCAGCTGCCGCCGCCGGTCCGGGTCGCCGCCGAGCTCGGCGTCCAGCGCCAGCCCGCGGGTGAGGTTGACGGTGAGCCAGAACAGCATCTCGGCCCGCTCGGGCAGGAGCTCGCCGGCGACCTGCGTGACGTGCTCCAGCGTGGCGCGGCCGAGCGCGCGGTCGACCGGCCGGATGGCCGCGCGCAGCTCGGGGTCGGTGCGGGCGGCGACCCACAGTTCGGTGACGGCGGTCGAGAGCGTGCCCGAGTAGCCGGTCCACAGCAGGTCGATCGCGGCGGCGACGCCGGTGCCGCCGCCGGGCAGCTCGTCCAGTGAAGCCGCGAGCCGGCGGCGCAGCTTGGTCGTCAGGTGCTCGACCGCGGCCGCCATCAGCTCGGCCTTCGCCGTGAAGTGGTGCTGCACCGCGCCCTTCGAGACGCCCGCCCGGGCGCAGATCTCCTGGACCGACGTCCGCGCGTAGCCGAGGTCCACCAAGCAGTCGATGGTGGCGTCGAGCAGCGCGGTGCGGGTCTGCTCGCGCCGCTGCGCCTGGGTCCGGTGCGCCGTCGAGGTCACTTCGGCCTCCCTGCTTTACCTACAGGCCGGTACGGATGTACATTCCGCAGAGAACTTACATGCTGATCGTCATGTTTTCCAGCAGGAGGGTGTCCCGTGCCGCTGCAACTGCCGAAGAGCTCGTGGAGCACGACCGAGCTCGAAGACCTCCGCGAACTCTCGCGGTCGTTCATGCAGAAGGAGCTCGTGCCGCACCAGGAGCGCTGGGCGGCCGAGAAGAAGGTCGACCGCGAGCTGTGGAACAAGGCGGGCGAGGTCGGGCTGCTCTGCCTGTCGATCCCCGAGGAGTACGGCGGGGGTGGCGGCACCTTCGCGCACGAGGCCGTCCTCTACGAGGAGCAGGCCCGCGCCGGGGACAGCGCGTGGGGCGTCACCGTCCACAATGGAATAGTCGCGCACTACCTCAGCGCGTACGCCTCCGAAGAGAAGAAGCGCGAGTGGCTGCCGAAGATGGCCACCGGCGAAATGGTCGGCGCGATCGCGATGACCGAGCCGGGCACCGGCTCCGACCTGCAGGGCATCAAGACCCGCGCGGTGCGCGACGGCGACCACTACGTCATCAACGGCGCCAAGACGTTCATCACCAACGGTTTCCACGCCGACCTCGTCGTCGTCGCGGTGAAGACCGACCCGGACGCGGGCGCGCAGGGCGTCTCGCTGATCGTGGTCGAGACCGACACGCCGGGCTTCCGCCGCGGCCGCGTCCTCGACAAGGTCGGGCTCAAGGGCCAGGACACCGCCGAGCTGTTCTTCGACGACGTCCGCGTGCCCGCCGCCAACCTCCTCGGCGACGCCGAAGGCCAGGGCTTCTTCCAGCTGATGCTGCAGCTGCCGCAGGAACGGCTGATCATCGCCGTCACCGCGGTGGCCGGGCTGGAGGCCGCGGTCGACCTGACCCTGGAGTACACCAAGGAGCGCACGGCGTTCGGCCGGCCGATCTTCAACTTCCAGAACACCAAGTTCACCCTCGCCGAGGCCGCCACCGAGGCTGCCGTCTCGCGCGCGTTCCTCGACCAGTGCATCGAACGCCACCTGCGCGGTGAACTGGACGTCCAGGGCGCGGCGATGGCGAAGCTGTGGACCACCGAGCGGGTCAACAAGGTCATCGACGACTGCGTGCAGCTCTTCGGCGGCTACGGCTACATGACCGAGTACCCGATCGCGCGCGCGTGGGCCGACGTCCGGATCTCCCGGATCTTCGGCGGCACCAGCGAGATCATGAAGGAAATCATCTCCCGCTCGCTGTGAAAGGACCCGACATGAAGGCAGGTCCGCTCAGCGGCCTGAAGGTGGTGGAGCTCGCGGGACTCGCGCCCGGGCCCTTCGCCGCGATGATCCTCTCCGACCTCGGTGCCGACGTCGTGCGCGTCGACCGCGCGAAGCCGGGGGAGGACGTGCTCGGCATCGCGACCGACCCGCTCGCCCGCGGCCGCCGGTCCGTCGGCATCAACACCAAGACGCCCGAGGGCGTCGAACTGGTGCTGAAGCTGTGCGACACCGCCGACGTCCTCATCGAACCGTTCCGCCCCGGCGTCGCCGAGCGGATCGGGCTCGGCCCGGAAGCCGTGCACGCCCGCAACCCGCGGCTGGTCTACGGCCGGATGACCGGCTGGGGCCAGGACGGGCCGCTGGCGTCGGCGGCCGGGCACGACATCAACTACATCGGCATCTCCGGCGCGCTCGAGCCGATCGGGCGCGCGGGGGAGCGGCCGGTGCCGCCGCTCAACCTCGTCGGCGACTTCGGCGGCGGCGGACTGCTGCTCGCGATGGGCATCCTGGCCGCGCTGTTCGAACGGAACACCTCCGGCAAGGGGCAGGTCGTCGACGCGTCGATGGTCGACGGCGCCGCGCTGCTCACCACGAGCCTGCACGGCATGGCCGCGGCCGGGCTCTGGGGCGGCGGCCGCGGGGACAACATGCTCGACGGCGGCGCGCCCTTCTACGACACCTACGAGACCGCGGACGGCAAGTACGTCGCCGTCGGCGCGATCGAAATGCGGTTCTGGGGCGACCTGGTCAAGGTCCTCGAACTGGACCCGGATTCGCTGCCGCTGCACGTCGACAAGACGCAGTGGCCGAAGCTGCGCGAGATCCTCGCGACGGCGATCGGCAAGCACACGCGCGACGAACTCGTCGCGCGCGCCGAAGGCACCGACGCGTGCCTGACGCCGGTCCTGGCCCCGGGCGAGGCGGCGGCGCACCCGCACAACGCGGCGCGCGGGACGTTCGTCGAGATCGGCGGCATGGTGCAGCCGGCCCCGGCCCCGCGCTTCGACCGGACGCCGCCGGAAACCCCGGAAGCCCCGCGCGCCAAGGGATCCGACACCGAAGCCGTGCTGGCGGAACTGGGCGTCACGGACCTGGACGCGCTGCGTGCGGCGGGTGCGATCGCCTAGGTCCGGGCCAGGTCGGAGCGCACGACCGAGTAGATGACGTGGTCGCGCCACTCGCCGTCGCGGAAGCCGTACCCGCGAAGCACGCCTTCGCGGACGAAGCCGGCTTTCTCGAGCGAGCGCTGTTCGGCGCGGTTGCCGACCTCGGTCGTCGCTTCGACGCGGTTCAACTGCGTGTGCGCGAAGAGGTACTCGGCGAGCAGCCGCTGGGCCTCGGTGCCGTAGCCGTGGCCGCGCGCTTCGGGTGCCAGCACCAGGCCGGCGTTCCAGCAGTACGACGTCGGCCCGGTGCGGGTGCGGTGCCACGAAACGAGGCCGAGCACGCGGCCGCCGAGCACGGGCACGAGCATGCCGCCGTCGGCGGTGAGCATCCCGGTCTCGTGCCACCGGCGGCGCAGGTAGCCGGGGTCGTGCCAGCCGAACCACTGGTGCTCGCCCGCGGCGACGGGGTCGTTGGTCAGCCGGTCGAGCAGCTCGAGATCGGCTTCGGCGACGGGCCGGAGCTCGACTCTGGAGACGTCGTCGTCCATCGGGCGACCTTATCGGCCGCTTGACCGGAACCGGGGCCCCCGCGCCGGATCCAGCCTCTCAGGTGACGCGCCGCAGCGGAGCGTGTTCAGCCGAAGCTGCCGTGACGGCCTTCGCCGCCGGCGAACCGGGCCGCGCCGTCGACCGCCTCCGCCGCCAGCACCCCGGCGCCCATCGCGGCCCGGAACTCCGCCGTGAGCGCGTCCTCTTCGGACCGGCCCCACTGCGCCAGCGCCGACAGCCGGTCGCCGCGCAGGCACGCCTGCGGGAACGCCGCGAGCTGCCGGGCCAGCTCCTGCGCCGCCGAGACCGCTTCGCCCGCCGGGACCAGGCGGTTGGCCAAGCCGATCGCGAACGCTTCGTCCGCCTCGACCGGCCGTCCGGTCAGGATCAGGTCCATCGCCCGCGACTGGCCGATCAGCCGCGGCAGGCGCACCGTCCCGCCGTCGATCAGCGGGACGCCCCAGCGGCGGCAGTACACGCCGAACACCGCCGTCGCGTCCGCGACCCGCAGGTCGCACCACAGCGCCAGCTCCAGCCCGCCCGCGACGGCCGGCCCGTGCACCGCCGCGATCACCGGCTTGCCGAGCGCCATCCGGGTCGGGCCCATCGGGCCGTCCCCGTCCGGGTGAGTCCGGTTCATCCGGTCGGTGCCGATCGCCTTGAGGTCGGCACCCGCGCAGAACGCGCCGCCGGCGCCGGTCAGCACCGCGACGGCGGCGTCCGGGTCGGCGTCGAACGCGCGGAAGGCGTCGGCCAGCTCGGCCGCGGTGGGCCCGTCGACGGCGTTGCGGGCGGCCGGGCGGTCGAGGGTGATCGTGGTGACGGGGCCGTCCTGCTCGACCAGCACGTTCCGGGGCATCGGCGCTCCTCGCGGTTGACCGGCGTGTCTTCCGGGCACGCCTTCCCTAGAGTAAGGGGGTGGCCACTCCCGGGACGGGGACGGCGAGCCGGGAGGAAGCGCATGTCGGGTGGGATGAAGAAGGTCCTGATCGTCGGAGTCGTCGCGATCGTGCTGTTCTTCCTGATCACCCAGCCGACGCAGTCCGCCGACTTCGTCCACCGCGTGCTCGGCTGGCTCAAGGACGGCGCCGAAGCGATCGTCACGTTCTTCCGGACGCTCTTCTCCTGATCTTCGCGACCCGCGCACCGGCACCGCTTCGGGCGGCGCCGGTGGCTACCCTGCGTGTTAGCGGACGGTAAATCACCCAGCGTCACCAATCCCGGAATTCGGACCCCAGCACTCGACCATCCGGGTGGATTGCGGCGGAAAACGCGCAGGTCGGCGAATTCGTGGCAGCCGGGGTCTGGCGAAGGAGACCACCCCGGCCCTACGGTGCTCACATTGCGTGATCGGGTGGTTCGCCCTCCCCCCGGAGAACCCCGGTACGCAGGCAGTTTCCACTCAGCAAGGTGCAGGTTGGTGCGTGCGGCACCACCGCGTGGGACAGGCGTCAGGGCCTGTCCGTCGGGGACCTACAAGGAGGCAGGGATGACCGGAGATCCCGGAGTGGACGCGCTGATCCGGCAATGGGCCGCCGAGCGCGAGCAGACCCCCGAAGAGCAGGAGGTCGACCGCATCGCGAACGCGTGGCTGGCCGACGCGCCACCGCAGGCCCCGGGAATCCCCGGCCAGCGAGCCCGGACCGGGCAGTCGCGGTTCGTCCCCGTCGAGTCGGCCGACCCCGGCTACCTCGCCGCGATGCGCAGCCGGCTGCCGGACGTGCCCGAAGAGCTCCTCACCGCCGCCGCGGGCTGGTGGCAGATGGTCGGCGGCGTCGCCGAGGCCGAGGAGTGGTGGAACGCCGGCATCAGCCCGCTCGACCAGCGGGCCCTCGACTACCGGGCGGCCGGGCTCGCGCCGTCCGACCTGAGCCGCCGGCTTGGGCCGATGACCGTCCTGCAGCACCTCCGCCGCGGCAGCGCCCCGGCCTGGTGCGTCGCGCGCCTCGCGCGGCAGCAGAAGTCCGCCTGACGCGTTTCACACGGCCGGGTGAACCGGCGTGGTGAGAGGATTTCGGCGACCCGCGTAACGCTAACCTGCGCGGGCTCGTTGACACTTCGTCGACACCACGCTGGAGAACCGGAGTTACGTGCGCACCAGGA
>NZ_JAAGNB010001422.1:0-8189 GCF_010550475.1 Amycolatopsis sp. SID8362 | reverse complement strand
CGGCGCCCCGGGCGAAGGACGTCCCGGTGCGGCCGGCGGGGTCCGGGGCGGCACCGCGGGCAAGCCGGGGTCGCCGGGGATGGGCGGCATGGGCCAGGGCGCGAAGGGCGGCAAAGGCGAGGAGGACGCGGAGCACCAGCGCGCGTCCTACCTGGTGGAAGCCGATCCGGAGAGCGTCTTCGGCGGGTCCGACGAGCGGACGGTGCCGCCGGTGATCGGGCTGTGATCTTCCTGCCCAAGACCGCCCTGCTCACCGCATGGGAGTGGGAACGGCACGGCCCGCCGCCCGCGGTCCTCGGCGCCGACAACCTCTGGCTCGGCGACGAGACCCGCAAGCGCCTCGACGACAATGTCCTCGACGTCCTGACGTCGCTCCGGCTCGCGGCGGGCGGCACGATGACGCGGGAGTTCCGCGACGTCCTGCGCGTCTTGGCGAAGGGCGCCCACCAGTTCACGGCGTGGCTAGGCGACATCGAAGCGGACGAGTCGGGCGCGGTGCTCGTGTCCGTCGACGGTCCGGACGCCCTCCGGCTGATCCGGAAGGACGACACGGTCCGGATCGACGTCGTGGAACCGTCGCGGCCGGCGGAGTCGCTGGTGGACGTGCTGCCGCCGGTACCACCGGCGCGGATTTCGGCGGCGTCGATCCCGGAGGCGCGGTTCTCGGGCCGGGCGGTGGAGGAGTCCTACGACCTCGACGACCCGACTTCCGACTGCGGCCACGACCCGTTGCCGTGGGCGCGTCGGCTGATGGCGGCGCGGCGGACGGGGTTGCACCAGTGCTACGCCGTGAACCGGGGTTCTCGCAGCGCGCCGATCACCGCGGTGGACGTGGCCGGGACCGGGCGGGTGCTGACGTACGTGTACCCGGGGCGCGAGCGGATGGTCAGCTTCCAGCCGGGGACCCGGGGTGCGCTGACCGAGGTGCTGTACGCGACCCTGAACGGGTTGGGGGGAGGACGATGACGGGCTCGATCTTCAGCGGGATCGGCTTCTGGGCCACGGACCTGCCGAGCGCGGGGCCGCCGCCTGCGGGTGGGCAGGGGTTCGCGATGAGCTCGGACGAGATGCGGGCGATGCTCAAGAAGGCGGAGGTCCAGAAGGACAGCGTCGTCGAACAAATGCGAGCCGCCGAAGGGCTGAGCCAGGCGAAACCGCCGGCGGACGAGCCGGTCAGCCGGCAGGCGGTGCTCGGCCCGAACGGGGTCAACGAAGCCGGGCGCTACTACCAGGGCCACCTGCAATACCAGCTGGACTACTACAAGGAATTGATCCGGCGATTGAGCCAAGCCCTCGGCATCACCGAAGCGGCTGACCAGCAAGCCGCGGATTCGACGAAAACGATCAAGGGGTCGCTCGAATGATTCGACGAGTTCTCGTCGGTGCCACCGCGGTGGTCGTCGGCACGGCGCTACTCACCTCTTGCACGGGTGAACGACGCACACCCGGCACCGCTTCGGCGGCGCCGACCAGCAGCGCGGAACTGCCGAACAGCGGTGCTCCCAAGGTGTCGGACCCCCTGCCTGCCAAGGTGCTGGACGGCAACCCGTGCGATTCGGCCTTCACCGCGGACCAGCTGACCGGCTACCTCGGCCAGCACGGTTCCCCGAAACCGAAGGATTCGGAGCTGGGTCCCATGTGCGACTGGGGCAGCACCTCGGGAAGCAGCGCCGGCATCCTGGTCATCTACGAGACCAAGAACGACGAAGGCCTCAGCCTCACCTACAAGAACGAAAAGCCGAAGGCCAAGCGATGGGTCGACGACCTGGAGCCGGTCCAGGGCTATCCCGCGGTCGGCTACGTGGACGTCGGGTCGACAGACAACCGGACCTGTGTAGTAGTCGTCGGCATCTCCGATGAGCTGGCCTACTCCGTCTCGCTGAGCATCGGCGACTCGGCCGTTCAAGCCGGCAAGGACGCCTGCCAGCTCGGGCGCGGTGTCGCCGACACGGTGCTGACCAACCTCAAGGCGCGGGCCTGAGCTGCACCTTTTCGTTACGACGGAGATCGCGTTAATGCAAGACTTGTCGTAGTAAGCACCTAGACTGTTCGGATGAGCCACCCCACGCGGAGGGGTCGCGCGCGTGCGGCTACCGAACAGGACATCCGGCGGACCGCCCGGAAGCTGCTCGTCGAGCAGGGGCCGGAGGCGGTCACGCTGCGCGCCATCGCGCGGGAGCTGGGGATCACCGCGCCCGCGCTCTACCGGTACTACGAGTCGCGGGATGACCTGGTCGAGAACCTGCGGCTGGACGTCTGCGCCGATCTGGCGGACGACCTCGCCGAGGAGATCGCCGAGCTGCCGGATGACGGGGTGCTGCAGCTGTTCGCCATCTGCAAGGGGTTCCGGCGGTGGGCGCTCACCCACACGAAGGAATTCACGCTCGTCTTCGCCTCGCCGACCGGGGGCGTGGGGTCGACCGCCGGGAGTGCGCTGAGCCGGGTCGACGAGCCGTTCGGGCGGATCTTCCTGGCCGCCGCGGGGCGGGTGCTCGCGCGGCACGACATCGTGCTTCCTTCGGCCAGCGGGGTGCCCGACGAGCTGCGGGACGACCTCAAGACGTTCCAGGAATCGCTGGTCACCGTGCTCGTCGAGTCCGACCAGGGCGTGCCGGTGGAGAAGATCGACCTCGGCGTGACGTACCTGATGATCCAGTTCTGGGCCCGGCTCTACGGGCACGTCACGCTCGAGGTCTTCGGCAACTACCCGATCCCGATGTCCAAGCCGGACGTCCTGTTCGACGCCGTGCTCATCGACCTCGCCCGGGAGATCGGGCTCTACTCCGGTTAGGCCGCGTGGCCGCCGTCCACCGACAGCACCGCCGCCGTCACGTACTCGGCGCCGGGTGAAGCCAGGTACGCCACCGCCGCCGCGACCTCGGACGGCTTCCCGTAGCGGTCGAACGCCGTCATCGCGGCCTGGTCCGCCGCGTACGGGCCGTCGGCCGGGTTCATGTCCGTGTCCGTCGGGCCCGGGTGGACCAGGTTGACCGTGATGCCGCGCGGTCCCAGCTCGCGCGCCAGCGCCTTGGTCAGGCCGAGCATCGCCGCCTTGCTCGTCGCGTACAGCGCCATGCCCGGGCCGGGTACGCGGTCCGTGACGCAGCTGCCGATCGTGATCACGCGGCCGCCGTCGCTCAGCACGCCGGCCGCCGCCTGGGTCACCGCGAACACGCCGCGGACGTTCACCGCCAGCACGCGGTCGACGTCCTCCAGCGACGTCTCGCTGAACGCGCCGACGAAGCCGACGCCCGCGTTGTTCACCAGCACGTCCAGCCGGCCGAACTCCGCCACCGCAGCCGAAACGGCAGCCGAAACCGCCGCGGCGTCCGCCGAATCGGCCTGGATCGCCAGCGCGCGACGGCCGAGGTTCTTGATCTGGTCGACCACCTCGGCCGCCCGCGCGGCGTTGTGCACGTACGTCAGCGCGACGTCCGCGCCGTCCTCGGCGAGCCGCAGTGCCGTGGCCGCGCCGATGCCCCGGCTGCCGCCCGTCACCAGCGCCACCTTGCCGTCGAGGGTCATCCCCGGTTCTCCTTCGATCGAACAGTTTTCGTTGACTGCTCAATCAAATCGAGAACCGGGGAAAAGCACCGGCGGCTTTCCGACAGCGCGCTACAGGACGATGTTGACCAGCCGCCCCGGCACCACGATCACCTTGCGGGGCGAGCCACCGCCGACCATGGCCGCGACCTTCTCGTCCGCCAGCGCCGCCGCCTGGACCTCGTCCTGCGACGCGGAAGCCGCGACCGTCACCCGGGACCGGACCTTGCCGTTGACCTGGATCGGGTACTCGACGGAGTCCTCGACCAGGTACTTCTCGTCCACCACCGGGAACGGGCCCTGCACCAGCGAGTCCGCGTGGCCCAGCCGGTGCCACAGCTCCTCCGCCAGGTGCGGGGCCAGCGGCGCCAGCATCAGCACCAGCGGCTCGGCCAGCTCGCGCGGCGTCGACGCGGCCGCGCCGTACACCTTGGTGACGTGGTTGTTCAGCTCGATCAGCTTCGCGCCGGCCGTGTTGAACCGCATCTCCGCGTAGTCCTCGCGGACACCGGCAATAGTGCGATGCAGTGCCTTGCGGTCCGCCTCCGTGGCGTCCTCAGTGGACACTCGCAGCTCGCCGGTGTTCTCGTCGACGACCAGGCGCCACAGCCGCTGCAGGAACCGGTGCGCACCCACGACGTCCTTCGTCGCCCACGGGCGCGACATGGCCAGCGGGCCCATCGCCATCTCGTAGAACCGGAACGTGTCCGCGCCGTAGTTCTCGGCCATCTCATCCGGCGTGACGACGTTCTTCAGGCTCTTGCCCATCTTGCCGTACTCCTGGGTGACCTCTTCGCCCTCGAAGAAGTACTTCCCGTCGCGCTCCTCTACCTGCTCGGCCGGAACGTAGACGCCACGCGCGTCCGTGTACGCGTACGCCTCGATGTAGCCCTGGTTGAACAGCTTCCGGTACGGCTCCTTGGACGTCACGTGGCCCAGGTCGAACAGCACCTTGTGCCAGAACCGCGAGTACAGCAGGTGCAGCACCGCGTGCTCGACGCCGCCGACGTACAGGTCGACGCCGCCGGTGTCGTCCGCGCCGTATTCGCCGGGGCGCGGCCCCATCCAGTACTGCTCGTTCTCCGGCGCGCAGAACGTCTCGGAGTTGGTCGGGTCCAGGTAGCGCAGCTGGTACCAGCAGGAACCCGCCCAGTTCGGCATCGTGTTGATGTCGCGGCGGTACTTCTTGACGCCGTCGCCCAGGTCCAGCTCGACCTCGACCCAGTCCGTCGCGCGCGCCAGCGGCGACGACGGCATCGAGTCGCGGTCCTCCGGGTCGAACGTCACCGGCGAGTAGTCGGCGACCTCGGGCAGTTCGATCGGCAGCATCGACTCGGGCACGGCGTGCACTTCGCCGTTTTCGTCGTAGACCACCGGGAACGGCTCGCCCCAGTAGCGCTGGCGCGAGAACAGCCAGTCGCGCAGCTTGTACTGCACGGTCCCGGTGCCGGCACCCTTCTCCGACAGCCAGTCGATGATCGTCTTCTTGGCCTCGGCGACGTCCATGCCGTCCAGGAAGCCGGAGTTGATCGCCGGGCCGTCACCGGTGAACGCCTTGCCGTCGAAGCCTTCCGACGGCTGCACGGTCCGGATGATCTCCAGGCCGAACTTCTCGGCGAACTCCCAGTCGCGCACGTCCTGGCCGGGCACGGCCATGATCGCGCCGGTGCCGTAGCCCATCAGCACGTAGTCGGCGACGAAGATCGGGATCTGCTTGTCGTTGACCGGGTTCGTCGCGTACGCGCCGGTGAAGACGCCGGTCTTCTCCTTGTTCTCCTGCCGGTCCAGCTCGGACTTCCGCGACGCGGCGACGCGGTACTCCTTGATGGCGTCGGCGGGCGTCGCGGCGCCACCGGTCCAGCGAGAATCGACGTCCTCGGGCCACTCCGCCGTGACCAGCTTGTCGACCAGCGGGTGTTCCGGCGCCAGCACCATGTAGGTCGCGCCGAACAGCGTGTCCGGCCGGGTCGTGAAGACCTCGATCGCGTCCTCGCCGGACTTGAACGTGACGCGGGCGCCGTGCGAGCGGCCGATCCAGTTCCGCTGCATGGACTTGACCTTTTCCGGCCAGTCCAGCAGGTCCAGGTCGTCGACCAGGCGATCGGCGTACGCGGTGATCCGCATCATCCACTGGCGCAGGTTGCGGCGGAAGACGGGGAAGTTGCCGCGCTCGCTGCGGCCCTCGGCGGTGACCTCTTCGTTCGACAGCACCGTGCCCAGGCCCGGGCACCAGTTGACCGGCGCTTCGGAGATGTACACCAGCCGGTGGTCGTCGATCACCTTCTTCCGCTCGGACGCGCTCAGCGACGCCCACTCACGGCCGTCGGGCGTCGGGCGCGAGCCGTCCGCGAACGCGGCTTCCAGCTCGGCGATCGGCCGCGCCTTGCCGGCTTCGGTGTCGTACCAGCTGTTGAAGATCCGCAGGAAGATCCACTGCGTCCAGCGGTAGTACTCGGGGTCGATCGTGGAGATGCGGCGGCGTTCGTCGTGGCCCAGGCCCAGGCGCCGGATCTGGCGCAGGTAGGTCCGGATGTTCTCCTCGGTCGTCTTGCGCGGGTGCTGCCCGGTCTGGACCGCGTACTGCTCGGCCGGCAGGCCGAACGCGTCGAAGCCCATCGTGTGCAGCACGTTGCGCCCGATCATCCGGTGGTACCGGGCGAAGACGTCGGTGCTGATGAAGCCCAGCGGGTGCCCGACGTGCAGGCCGGAGCCCGACGGGTACGGGAACATGTCCTGGACGAACAGCTTGTCGCTGGGCACCGGCTGCCCCTCGACGGCGAGCGGCCCGACGGGGTTGGGCGCGTGGAAGGTGCCCTGGTCGGCCCAGTGGTCCTGCCAGCGCTGCTCGATCTGACCCGCCAGCGCGGCCGTGTAGCGGTGCGCGGGGACGTCGGTCCCGGTCGCCTCAGTCATGCCGTCTTCCTTCGTGTCGAGCCGCTCCAGAAACAACTCGACCCCTCAGCCACCAGGGCATGAGGGGTCGCCGCGCCGGCCGGGCCGGGCCCGGTCAGCGCGGCAGGCTAAGGAGCAGCCGAGCCGTGTTCATGTGCACATCGTAACTTGCTGGTCAAAGCCGTTCGGAGGGGACCGCCAGTGCGACGAACTGGGTCACCTGGGTCGCGGAGAAGTTGTTGTCGCTGACGATGATCAAGCTGCGCTCGCCGTTGGGCAGCTTCGGGCCCCAGGTCATGCCCTCCAGGTTGTCCACGGTCGACAGGCCGAGGTCGGCGGCGTCGAAGAGGAACCGCTTCTTCACCGGCTTGACGTGCTTGGCGTCGGCCAGGGACTTGACGTTCAGGACGTTCGTGGCGCCGCTGGTGTCGATCTCGTAGACGCGCACCTTGTTGCCGACGCCGGTGCTGAACGAGCGCTCCATCATCAGGAACTTCGTCGGGTCGGCCTGGTCGACCGCCAGCATCGACGAGACGCCGGTGGTGGCGAACGCCGTCGGCGGCACCGGCGCGGCGAACAGCGGCTCCTGCGGGTAGGCGTACTGCGCCAGCACCGGGCCGAAGCGCGACTGCAGGGTGATCCGCGAGAGCGCGCCGGTGGTCGTGGTCGCCTCCGGGCCGTCCTGCAGCAGCGGGCCCTCGACCTCGCTGGCCAGCAGCGAGCCGAAGCCGGTGAACGTGATGCCCTCGAGGACGAGGTTCTGCCGCGGCCCGGCCGTCGGCGTCATCTTCTCGTTCGCGGGGATCGGCAGGTCGCGGACGTATTTCCCGTCCCGGCGCGCCTCGCGGATCGATGGATCGATCAACGTCGTCGCGGTGCGCTCACCCTCCTGCGACCAGTAGTAGTCGCCGCTCCACGGGTCGACGCGCAGCTCTTCCGGGTCGATCGTCTGCTCGTTCTGCGGCTTCGACGGGTCGTTCTGCGCGAGCGGCGGGTACGGCGTGCCGTCGGGGCGCAGGAACGGCTTCGTGCCGGTGAAGGTGACCGGGCCGATGCCGTCCGCCGACACCGGGAAGGTCGCGGTGTAGAAGCGGGCCGGGTTGATGGCCGACCGGTCGTCGCAGATCAGCGCGTAACCGCCGGTGCGGGGGTCGTAGTCGATGCTGGACAGGCCGCCGACCGTCGTGCCCTGGAACTGCAGGGCGTTCGGGACGATCGTCTCGCCGAGCAGCCGGACGGGCCGCTGGTGACTCTCGGTGGCGCTCGCCGGCGCCGCGGCGAGGATTCCCCCGATCAGGGCAGCGGTCAGGACGGTGGGCAGTACACGCGGTGACATGGCCTGTAGCACAGTCGATCAGGGTATCCGGCAGGTTGCCGGGACGTCACGCTTATCCTTGACCCGTGTTCGCTATCGCGCTGGTTCCGGTCGTGCTGGGTCTGCTCGTCGGTTTTGGTGGGTTCCTCGGGTTCCGCGAGCGCTTGACGCGCGAAGGCGGCACCGGGGTGCGCACGCAGGCGGCGTTGCGCAGCGAAGAGGCGTTCAAGCTGGCCAACCGCGTCGCGGGCCTGCCGACCATGGCCGGGGGCGCGATCGCCGTGCTCACCGGGCTGGCCGGGCTGGCCATGCCGACGACGGGCGGCCTGATCTCCGCCGCGCTCGCGGGCATCCTCGCCATGGTGCTGCTGGTCATGGGCGGTGGCGTGCTCGGCACCCGGGCCGCGCTGACCGTGCCCGCGCCGGCTCCGGCGGCGCC
>NZ_JAAGNB010001370.1:0-16564 GCF_010550475.1 Amycolatopsis sp. SID8362 | reverse complement strand
CCGCCGCTCCTCCCGGCCGGCCCGCGCCATCGCGTCGGCCGCCGCGCCGGTCAGCAGCTCCGCCGTGCGCGCCGGCGGCAGGCAGATGGCCGCGTACCGGCTCACGCATTCCTTCACCTGGACCAGCTCCGCCTCCGGAGCGTAGTCACGGGCGTCTTCACACGTTTCGTCGTCACCCGAAACGAGCAGGACAGGGACGCCGTATTCGGCGGCCACGGACGCGTTCAGCCTGCCTTCGCTCGCCGGGACGTCGTCCAGCCACACCCCGGTG
The DNA here is from genome assembly GCF_010550475.1 of Amycolatopsis sp. SID8362. NCBI lineage: Bacteria > Bacillati > Actinomycetota > Actinomycetes > Pseudonocardiales > Pseudonocardiaceae > Amycolatopsis > Amycolatopsis sp. SID8362. The sequence goes on along the minus strand of NZ_JAAGNB010001370.1, from coordinate 16,293 downwards.
ATCTGGTTCTCCAGGTAGGTGTGCGACAGCACCCCGTCGAACCCGGCGCCGGCGTGGTAGCCCAGGAACACGACACCGTCCACACCGGAATCGATGCCCTGCATCATCGACAGCGGCTTGTGCCGCCCGGTGAGCATCCGCGCCCGCTGGTCGAGGTCCTCCAGCAGCAGGTTCCGCTGCGACGAATGCGCCTCGTTGACCAGCACGTCGCCGGCCCCGGCGTCGAACAGCCCGGCCAGCACGGCGTTGACGTCGCCGGTGAACAGCCGCCGGAAGCGGTCCCACTGCGGCGAACCGGGCACGACGTCGTCGGTCCACGTGACGCCGGTGGCGCCCTCCATGTCCGCCGAGATCATGATGCGCATGCCCGGCACTCTAGCCAGCCCGCGCCCGCCCCGGACGCGGAATCCCCGATCACGCAGCGTGACGCGAATCGATCGATAACGATCGGACACCTGCCGAGGCGGCAACATATTGCGCGGTTGTCCCGGTATGTGGTTACTTCTCGTCCTTGGGGAGGCTCACAAGCGAACGATGGGGTGGTTTTTGGTGCAGTTCCAACGCAGACTCGGGCGGTTCGCCCGCGTGGGCGCGGTCGCCGCGGCCGCGACACTGGCGGCGATCCCGCTCGCCGTACCGGCCCAGGCGCAACAGGGCAAAGTGCTGCGGGTCGCGCTGACCACCGGCATCGACCACCTGAACCCGTTCACCGCCGTGCTCGCCGCGTCGACGCAGATCGGCCGGTTCACGTTCGAGTTCCTCACCGTCCCGAACGCCGAGAAGGCCGAGGCCTCGCCCGCGCTCGCCGAGTCGTGGACGCCGTCGCCGGACAAGCTGACCTGGACGTTCAAGATCCGTACCGGCGTCAAGTGGAGCGACGGGAAGCCGGTGACCGCCAAGGACGCGGCGTTCACCTTCAACCGCATGCTCACCGACGAGAACGCGCGCACCGCCAACGGCAACTACGTGGCCAACTTCGAGACGGTCACCGCGCCCGACGACACCACGCTCGTCATCAAGACCAAGACCGTGCAGGTCAACATGAACCTGCTCGACGTCCCGATCGTGCCGCAGCACATCTGGGAGCAGGTCACCGACCTCAAGGACCCCAAGACCGACGAGCTGGCCATCGCCGGCGTCTCCGACGGCCCGTACCAGGTCACCGAGTACAAGCCGAACGAGTACGTCAAGTTCAAGGCCAACAAGGACTACTGGCGCGGCGCCCCGAAGGTCGACGAACTGCAGCTGCTGCAGTTCAAGGACACCGAAGCCGCGGTCAACGCGCTCAAGCAGGGCGAAGTCGACGTCATCAACCGGCTCAACCCCAACCAGTTCGCCGCGCTGCAGGGCCAGCAGGGCATCACCACCAACGCCGCGCCCGGCCGCCGCTACGACGAGCTGGCGATGAACTTCGGCGTCCAGGACAACGCGAACAACCCCATCGGGGACGGCAACCCGGTGCTCAAGGACATCAACGTCCGCAAGGCGATCACCCAGGCCGTCGACACCCAGGCGATCGTGGACAAGGTGCTCAAGGGCCTCGGCCAGGTCGGCGGCGGCGTCGTGCCCGCCGTCTACAGCGCCTACCACTGGGACCCCAGCGACAGCGAGAAGACCAAGTTCGACCTCGCCGCCGCCAACGCCACCCTCGAGCAGGCCGGCTACAAGAAGGGCGCCGACGGCGTCCGCACCGCCCCCGGCGGCGCGAAGCTGGAACTGCGCCTGACCGGCCACGCCAACCGCAGCTACGACCAGGGCGTCGCCCAGTACGTCAGCGGCTGGCTCAAGGACATCGGCATCGCCGTCAAGCAGGACCTGGTCTCCGACGACGAGCTGTCCGACCGCACCGCCACCGGCAAGTACGACCTCGCCATCGGCGGCTACGGCACCAACCCCGACCCGGACTACGCGCTCTCGCTGCACACCTGCGCCGCGCGGCCCAGCGCCGACGCCAAGGGCGGCAGCACCGACACGTTCTTCTGCGACGCGCAGTACGACGACCTCTACAAGAAGCAGCTGACCGAGACCGACGACGCGAAGCGCGCCGAGTACGTCAAGCAGGCCCAGGCCCGGCTCTACAGCCAGTACCCGACGATCGTCCTGGACTACCAGAACGCGCTCGAGGCCTACCGCTCCGACAAGTTCTCCGGCTTCACGACCCAGCCGCAGCCCAAGGGCGCGATCCTCGAGCAGACCGGTTACTGGGGCGTCTACGGCGCCACCCCGGCCGGCACCGAGAACGCCGCGGACTCCGGCAGCGGCAACACCGTGCTGTGGATCGTGATCGGCGCGGTCGTCGTGGTCGTCCTCGTCGGCGGCGGCATCGCGTTCAGCCGCCGGAACAAGACCTCGGAAGACCGCGAGTAAGGATGACCGCCCCCGAACAAGCCGCGGTGCTCGTCGATCCCGACGAGCACCGCGGCGGGACCGGCACCGCCCGGTTCGTCCTCCAGAAGGTCCTCGAGGCGGTCATCAGCGTCGTGCTGGTGGTCGTCCTGTTCTTCTTCCTCTTCCGCATGCTGCCCGGTGACCCGGTCGCCGCGATGACCCGCGACCGCGTCACCAGTCCCCAGCAGATCGCCGAGCTGCGCGAGAAGATGGGCGTCGACAAGCCCGTCTTCGTCCAGTTCGGCCAGTACTTCTGGAACCTGCTGCACGGCGACCTCGGCGAGTCCCGGCTGCTCAACAACGGCCGCCCGGTCGCCGACATGATCGGCGAACGGCTCTGGCCGACCATCCTGCTCGTCGGCAGTGCCACCGTCCTGGCCGTGATCATCGGCCTGTGGCTGGGCATCCGCGCCGCCTGGCGCCGCGACAGCTTCTTCGACCGCGCCCAGACCGGGATCGCGCTGACCCTCTGGTCGGTCCCGCAGTTCTGGCTCGGCCTGATGCTGCTCGTCGTCACCAACGGCCTGTTCCCCAGCCGCGGCATGCACTCCCCGGACGCCGCGCCCGACGTCTTCTCCCAGACCCTCGACGTCCTGCACCACCTGGTGCTGCCGTGCGTGACGCTGCTGGCGGTGTTCTACGCCCAGTACATGCTGATCATGCGGTCGTCGCTGCTGGGGGAGATGAACGCCGACTACCTCACCACCGCCCGCGCCAAGGGCCTGCGCGACGACCTCGTCCGCCGCCGCCACGCCGTCCCCAACGCCCTGCTGCCCACCACCACGCTGGTGTTCATGCAGTTCGGCCAGGTCGCCGCCGGCGCGGTCACCGTCGAAGCGGTGTTCAGCTGGCCCGGGCTCGGGCAGCTGACCTACGACGCCCTGCACGGGCCCGACCTGCCGGTGCTGCAGGGCGTGTTCACCGTGCTGGCGAGCGCCGTGGTGCTGATGAACCTGCTCGCGGAGCTGCTCTACCGCGTGCTCGACCCGAGGGTGCGTACCTCATGACCACCGCAGAGACGCCCCGGCAGATCGCCTGGCACCGCCGGCGCGCGTCGATCGCCCGGACCTGGCGGGAGTTCGCCGGGCAGCGCGCCGCGCTCATCGGCCTGGTCCTGCTCGGCGCCACCGTCGTCGTCGCGCTGCTGCTGCCGCTGATCAGCGACCAGACCGGCCTCGACGTCACCAAGGCCACCGGCGAGCCGCTGTCCCCGCCGAACGGCGACTTCTGGCTGGGCACCGACAACTTCGGCCGCTCGGTGCTGCTGATGACGATCTGGGGCACCCGGATCTCCCTGCTCGTCGGGTTCTCCGCGGCGCTGCTGTCGGTCGTCATCGGCACCCTGATCGGGATCACCGCCGCGCACTTCGGCGGCTGGGTGTCGGCGACGCTGCTGCGGTTCACCGACTTCTTCCTGGTCCTGCCGTCGCTGATCCTCGCCATCGCGCTCTCGGCCGTGCTGCCCAAGGGCGTCGGCACGATCATCGTCGCCATCGGCCTCACCGCGTGGCCGAGCACCGCCCGGCTGGTCCGGGCGCAGACGCTGACCATCGAAAGCCGCCCCTACATCGAGCGCGCGCACGCCCTTGGCGGCGGGCACCTGCACGTCATCGGCAAGCACGTCCTGCCCGGCGTGATGCCGCTGGTGCTGGCCAACACGACGCTGGTGGTCGGCAACGCCGTCATCGCCGACGCGACGCTGTCGTTCCTCGGCGTCGGCGACCCCAACTCCGTCACCTGGGGCCTGGTGCTCGAGAGCGCGCTCAACAACGGCGCCATCAGCCGCGGCGCCTGGTGGAACGTGCTCCCGCCGGGCATCGCGATCGTCCTCGTCGTCCTCTTCTTCACCCTGGTCGGCCGGGGCCTGGAGACCGTGCTCAACCCGAGGTTGAAGAAGTGACCACCCCGCTGCTGCAGCTCAAGGACCTCAACGTCACCTACGCGGTGGGTGACCAGGAGGTGCCCGCCGTCCGCGGCGTCGACCTCACCCTGGACCCCGGCGGCACCCTCGGCGTCGCGGGGGAGTCCGGCTCGGGCAAGTCCACCGTCGCGATGAGCGTGCTGCGCCTGTTGCCGCGCACGGCGAAGATCACCGGCGAAATCGCCCTCGACGGCGAGGACGTCACGGCCATGAAGTGGGGCCGCCTGCGCGCGGTCCGCTGGGCCGAGGCGTCGGTGGTCTTCCAGGGCGCCATGCACGCGCTCAACCCGGTCCGCAAGATCGGCGAGCAGATCGCCGAGCCGATCCGGCTGCACCCGCCGTCGGGCAAGCCGCTCTCCGACACCGAAGTCGACGCCCGCGTCGCCGAGCTGCTCACCCAGGTCGACCTGCCCCCGGGCCGCGCCGGCGCCTACCCCCACGAGCTGTCGGGCGGGCAGAAGCAGCGCGTCATGATCGCGATGGCGCTGGCCTGCTCGCCCCGGCTGATCATCGCCGACGAGCCGACCACCGCGTTGGACGTCATCGTCCAGGCCCAGGTCCTCGCGCTGCTTTCGCGGCTGGTCGCCGAGCAGGACATCGGCCTGATCATGATCAGCCACGACCTGTCCGTCCTCGCCGCGACCTGCCGGCGGATCGCGGTGATGTACGACGGGCAGATCGTCGAGGAAGGGCCCAGCGCCGAGGTGATGGGCGCGCCCCGCCACGAACACACCCGCGCACTGGCCGCGGCGTTCCCGACCGTCGGCGACCCGGTGTCCCGCTTCGCCCCGGCGACCACCAACCCCCTCCCGCCCGAACCGGCCGACCGGGTGGTCGGTGGCGAGCCGCTGCTGGCCGCGGAGAACCTGCGCGTGTCGTTCCGCGACCGCACGGGCAAGCGGATCGACGCCGTCGCCGGGGTCGACCTGACGGTGTCGCGCGACGAGATCGTCGCACTGGTCGGGCAGTCCGGCTCGGGCAAGACGACACTGGCCCGGACGCTGCTCGGCCTGCAAAAACCCGACTCCGGCGTGGTCCGCTACGCCGGCAAGCCGGTGCCTTCGGGCGGGGCCGGGCTCAAGGCGTACCGGCGGCAGGTCCAGCTGGTGCTGCAGGACCCGACCAGCGCGCTGAACCCGGCCCACACGGTGTACGAGGCCGTCGCGGAGGGCCCGCGGATCCACAAGCTCGCCGACGAACGCGACGTCGTCCACCGGGCACTGGAGGCGGCGGAGCTGCGACCGGCGGAGAAGTACGCCGACCGCCTCCCGCACCAGCTCTCCGGCGGCCAGCGCCAGCGCGTCGTCATCGCCGGGGCCCTCGCACTGGAGCCGTCGCTGGTGGTGGCCGACGAGCCGGTCGCGTCACTGGACGCGTCGGTGCGCGGGGAGATCCTCGGGCTCCTGCTGCGGCTGCGGCGCGAACTCGGCCTGGCGGCGCTGGTGATCACCCACGACCTGGGCCTGGCCTGGAACATCGCCGACCGCGTCGCCGTGATGTACCGCGGCGAGCTGGTCGAAACCGGGACGGTGGAACAGGTCCTGCTCGACCCGAAGCACGAGTACACGAAGTCCCTGCTGGCCGCGCTGCCCGGAGGTACGGCCCAGCGGCGCACCGTCGAAACCTGACCAACCCGCCCGCCCGCCACGTCTTGAATGAGTCATTCAGGACCTCCGAAGACCTGAATGACTCATTCAAGACACTCGGCACCGGTGCCACGGCCCGAAACCTGACACTGCGGTAACCCCGCCCGAGCGCGGTGTGTAATCTCCGAACGGAAATGGCGACCACCACCGACCCCGCACAGACGCCCTCGGCCGGACTGGCCGAGCGGCTCCGCGTGCCTTCGCGATTCCCGTACCGCACCATCGCGATGGGCACCGTCGGGAGCACGCTGCTCATGCTCGCCGCCTTCGGTGCCGGCGGCATCCTGATCAAGGATCCGGTGCTCGGCCACGGCCCGCTGTCGTGGATCCGGTACGGCCACGGGCGGATGCTCGCCAACGCCGTCCTCTACACCGGCTTCGGCCTGGTCGTGTGGGCGTGGGTCCGCCTCGGCCGCTACGTGCTGGCCGGGCGCATCGGCAGCCGTCCCATCCTGGTCGCCGCCGGCTGCTGGATGGCGCCGCTGCTGATCTCGCCGCCGCTGTTCACCCGCGACGTCTTCTCCTACCTCGGCCAGGGCGCCCAGCTGCTCTACGGGCTCGACCCGTACGCCAACGGCCCCGCCGAGCTCGACGTGCTGCCGAACGTGGTCCAGAACGTCCACCCGCTCTGGCAGACCACCCCGGCGCCGTACGGGCCGCTGTTCCTGCTCATCTCCAAGGGCGTCGTCGCCGCCACCGGCGACAACATGATCCTCGGCGTCATCGTGATGCGCGTCGTGCTGCTGGCCGGCCTCGCGGGCACGCTCTGGGCCCTCCCGCGGCTGGTCAAGCACCTCGGCGGCAAGCTCCCGGTCGCGCTGTGGCTCGCGGTGGCCAGCCCGATGATGGTGATCCACCTCTTCGGCGGCCCGCACAACGACCTGATGATGCTCGCCTTCCTCACCATCGGCGTCCTCGCCGCGCTGGAACGCAAGCACGTCCTCGCGGTGGTCCTGGTGACCGTCGGCATGCTGATCAAGCCGACGGCCGCGATCGCGCTGCCGTTCATCGTCTGGATCTGGGCCAACCACCTCGAAGGTGAGTCGAAGGTCCGCAACTTCCTGCGCGCCGGCGCGGCCTCGGTGGGCTTGTTCCTGCCGGTGTTCGTCGCGGGCACCTGGATTTCGCTGGGCTCGCTGAACATGGGCTGGTGGTCCGGGCTCAAGGCACCCCAGCTGATCGCGAACTGGCTCAACATCCCGACCGGCATCGGCGAGGTGTTCTACAACCTGGTCCACCTCGTCGTGGACGTCCAGGTCTCGCCGTTCGTCACGGTCGCCCGCGCCGCCGGCATGCTCCTGCTGATCGCGTTCGGCGTCCGCCAGTGGTGGCTCGGCCGCGGCGGCGGCACCGAAGCCGTGTACCGCGCCGGCATTTCGCTGCTGGCCGTGGCGATCCTCATGCCGCCGACCCTGCCGTGGTACCTGACCTGGGGTTTCGTGCTCCTGTCGGCGTTCAAGTGGCAGCCGAGGCACCTCGCGCTCGTGGTGGCGGTGTCGGTGTTCGTGACGCTGGTCTACTACCCGACGGGCGAGCAGGCGCTGTACGACTGGTGGTTCATCGCCCTGGTCGTGGTGGCCAGCCTGTACTCGGCGGCGTCGCTGCTGCGCCCGGACCCCCTCGGCATCATCGACGCCTGGCGCCGCCCGGAGAAGTTCCTCCGCGACTAACCGGTCCAGCCGCGCCAGGTGTGCACCGCAGTCACCACCACCGCGTGCTCCGGCGGCCGCTCCGCGTACTGCGCGTACTTCTCGACCAGCCACGACACCGGCTCGGCGCGCTCGTCGTCCGGCAGCACCCGCGCGGTGCCGTCGGCGCGGGCCCACCACAGCCGCGACCAGTCCTCCGAGTAGCCGTCGGCCAGGAAGCACACCGCCGGGTTCGCCGCGATGTTGCGAAGCCGCCGCAAGGACGTCGTCGACTTCGGTTTGTGGTCCACCGCGAACACCACGACATCGCCGCGCACCGCGAACGTCACCGGCACCAGGTGCGGCACCCCTGCCGCCGACACCGTCGCCAGGCGCGCCACCCGTGCGGCGGCGAACCGCTCGCGTGCCTCCTCGGGAGTCATGTCAGCGCGGGGGAGTCGAAGGTCAACGTCCCCAGGTCCGCGTCCAAGGTCACCGGCACGCCCAGCGGCACCGTCGGCGACGACGCCACGTGCCCGAACCCGAACTCCTCGATCACCGGAACCTCCAACGGCCCCAGCCGTTCCAGCAGCAGCGCCCGCACCTCCGACGGGTCGCCGCACGCCTTCCACGAACCCAGCACGATGCCGCGGACGCCGTCGAACCAGCCACCGCGCAGCAGCTGCGTCAGCATCCGGTCCAGCCGGTAGACGCTCTCGGTCACGTCCTCCAGCAGCACCACGGCGTCCCGCGCCGAACCCGCTTCCGGCGTCCCCAGCCCGGCGGCCAGCAGCGACAGGTTCCCGCCGACCACCGTGCCCGAAGCCCGGCCCGGCACCAAGGCCGTGCCACCGCGGACCACGAGGTTCCGCTCGGGTTCGAACAGCGCCCGCCGCAGGTGCTCCACCGCGAAGTCGTCGAACAGCACGCTCGCCGGCATCGGGGAAAACAGGCTGGACAGTCCCAAGTGGACGTTCACCGCCCGGTGCAGCGCCGTGATGTCCGACGACCCGGCGAGCACCTTCGGACCCGCGTCCCGCAGCGCCGTCCAGTCCACCAGGTCCAGCATCCGCTGTGCCCCGTACCCGCCGCGCGCCGCCAGCACGCAGCGCACGCCCGGGTCCAGCCACGCCTCGGTGAACTCCGCCGCCCGCGCCGCGTCCGAACCCGACAGGTAGGGCGGCGAGCCGGGCGTCGCACGCACGCACGGCCCGACCCGCACCTCGACGCCCCAGCCGCTCAGCACCGGTAGCGCCTTCTCCAGCAGGTCCGCCGGCACCGGGCCGGACGGCGCCACCAGCGCCAGCGTGTCGCCGGCCCGCAACCGCGGCGGCCTCACCGGGACAACTCCAGCCGCGCCACGCCCGGCGTCTCGAAGCCCAGCACCTGGCCGTAGAACGACAGCTCCGCCTCCAGCGCCGCCACGATCGTCTCCGCCTGCCGGAAGCCGTGCTGCTCACCAGGGAACCGCTGGTAGGCGTAGGGGATCCCGCGTCCGGCCAGCCCGGCGACGAACCGGTCCGCCTGCTCCGGCGGGCAGATCCGGTCCTCCAGGCCCTGCTGGAACAGCACCGGCCCGGCCAGCGACCCGGCGTTCGCCAGCGGCGACCGGTCGACGTAGCGCTGCCGCGCCGACGGCAGCGGCCCGACCAGCCCGTCCAGGTACCGCGACTCGAAGTCGTGCGTGTCGCCGTCGGCGCCGGTCCACCCGGCCAGGTCCAGCACCGGGTACATCACCGTGCCCGCCCGGTACGTCTTCGTCGTGGTCAGCGACGCCGCCGCGGTGAACCCGCCCGCGCTGCCCCCGCGGATCGCCAGCCGGTCCCCGTCGGCCAGCCCCTCCGCGACCAGCGCCTCGGCCACCGCCACGCAGTCGGCCACGTCCACCACGCCCCACTGCTCGCGCAGCCGCTCCCGGTAGGCCCGTCCGAACCCGGTCGAGCCGCCGTAGTTCACCGCCGCCACGCCGATCCCGCGGCTGGTGAAATACGCGATCTCCAGGTCCAGCACCGGCAAGTGCTGCCCGGTCGGCCCGCCATGCACCTGCACCACCAGCGGCGGCGGCTCCCCTTCGGGCGCCGCGAAGTCCGGGTTCGCCGGCAGGTACAGCACCACCGGGACGTCGTCGCCGTCCGCCGTCGTGACCACCCGCTCCCGCGGCACCGGCAGGTACTCCGCCGGCAGCTCCGGCTGCGGCGTCAGCTCCGTCACGACCGAGCCGGCGAGGTGCACCACCGCGGCTTCCCGCACCGGGCCCGCGGCGACGCCGGCGAACCCGTCGCCGACCGCGGCGAAGCCCGTCGAGGACCACGCCGTCAGCTCGTCGCCGAGCGGCGTCACCGAACCGTCCGCCTCGTCGAGCACCGCCAGCCGGCCGCCCGCCAGCACCGCGTGCCGCCCGCCGGCGAGCGGGACGAACCAGCGCGAGCCCGCCTTCCACAGCGGCCCGCCCAGCTCCCGCGCCACCGGCGCGAGGTTCACCACCGACCCGTCGAGGCCGACCCGGTGCAGGTTCCACCAGCCGTCCGGGTCCAGCAGCGCCAGCACCGATTCCGGCGTCTCCCACTCGACCTGGCACACCGAGACGTCCGCGCCCCCGGCCAGCACCTCGTGCGGCCCGAACGACCCGTCCCCGGCGACCGGGGCCACGCACAGCTCGGTCCCGTCCCACGGCATCGCCGGGTGGTCCCAGCCGAACCACGCCGCGTGCCGCCCGTCCGGCGACAGCTTCGCCACGGTCAGGAACCGGTGGCTCGCGGCCAGCACTCGCTCCCCGGCACCGGAAAGCGCGATCGCCACCAGCTCCCGCTCGACGTCGGTCGGACGCGGCCCGATGGCGCGTTCCCGCACCGCCCACACCTCACCCGGCAGCCCGGCCCGAAGGTCGCCGTAACGGACGCCTTGCGGCTCCGCGGGCTCCGGTGTCAGCGGCACCACACCGGTTTCGCTCAGCGCGTAAACCCGCTGATCCGCCCAGTGCGTGAACACCACGACACCGTCCGCGACCGCCCACGGCCGCCCGCCGTACTCGTGCAGCCGGTTGCGGACGTTCCACGGCGACGGCAGCACGTCCTCCGTCCCGCCGGGAACCGCCTTCACCAGCGCGACCCGGCCCTGCTCACCGGGCCGCGCCTCGGCCCACCACACCTCGTCCCCGACGACGTCGAGCCACTGCGGGCCGCCACCGGCGGCGGCCACCTCGGCGGCGGTGATGGGCGAAGACCAGGTTCCGTACGGCGAGATCCGAGACACCCCCAGAGGCTAGCGGCCCGTGAAGGTGGGGCGGCGGATGCCGATCATGCGGCCGTGGCCTAGGGTCGTCAGTGCTATGTCTCGCGTAATCCACGTCTTCCGCCAGCCGGATCGGTTCGTCGCCGGCACCGTCGGCGAGCCCGGCGATCGCACGTTCTACCTCCAGGCTTCCGAGGACGTGCGCACCATCAGCGTCACCATCGAAAAGCAGCAGGTCGTCGTCCTCGCGGAGCGCCTCAGCTCACTGCTGGAGGAAGTCGCCAGCCGCTTCGGCGCCGACGTGCCCGACGACGTCCCCGAGGACCTCGTCGACGTCGACCCCCTCACCGTGCCGGTCGAGGAGGAGTTCCGCGTCGGCACCATGGGCCTGGGCTGGGACGCGGACAGCAGCGCCGTCGTCATCGAGCTGCTGGCCATCACCGAGGGCGAGGTCGACGAAACGGTCGTGCTCGACGACACCGAAGAGGGCCCGGACGCCGTCCGCGTCTTCCTCAGCCCGGCCGCCGCCCGCGCCTTCGCCGAGCGCGCCGACCGCGTCGTCAACGCCGGTCGCAAGCCGTGCCCGCTGTGCGGCGAGCCGCTCGACCCGAACGGCCACATCTGCCCGAGGCAGAACGGCTACCGGCGCGAGACCGACGCGAGCGAAGACTGACCATGGCCACGACCCCCGATCCGGCCGACCCGGCGTCCCGCGAACTGGTCACCCACGGCCGCATCGACGTCGAAGGCCGGCTGGTGGACGCCTCCAACGTCACGCTGTTCTGCGCCATCGAGCTCGACGGCGTCACCGGCCGGGTCGTCTACAAGCCGGTGTCGGGGGAGCGGCCGCTGTGGGACTTCCCCGACGGCACGCTGGCCGGGCGCGAAGTCGCCACCGCGATCGTCGCCGACGCCACCGGCATCGGCGCCATCCCGCCGACCGTGCTGCGTGACGGCCCGTTCGGCCCCGGCATGGTCCAGCTGTGGGTCGAGACCACCGACGACGACCTCGTCGAGGTCCTCCCGGCAGGCGAAGTCCCCGACGGGTGGCGCCCGGTGCTGCACGCCCACGACCGCGACGGCGAGCCCGCGGTGCTGGCCCACGCCGACCACCCCGGGCTGCGCGACCTCGCCGTGCTCGACATCGTCGTCAACAACACCGACCGCAAGGGCGGGCACCTGCTGCCCGGCGTCGACGGCCGCGTCTACGGCGTCGACCACGGCATCTGCCTGCACACCGACCCGAAGCTGCGCACCGTGCTGTGGGGCTGGATCGGCGAACCGGTGCCGCCGGACACCGTCGAAAAGCTCCGCAAACTGCGCTCGGAACTCGACGGCGGCCTCGGCGAGACCCTGGCCGAGCACATCACCGGCTTCGAGATCCGCGCGCTCGCCGAACGCACCGACCTGCTGCTCGCCGAAGGCATCTTCCCCGAGCCGGGCGACGACTGGCGCGCCATCCCGTGGCCGTTGTTCTGATCGACGCCGCCACCCGCGCGCGGCTGGTCACCCGTTTCGGCGCCGAGCTGGCCGAACCCTGGTGCGACACGCTCCCGGACCTGGTCGCCCGCCTGAGCACGCGGTGGGGACTGACCGTCCGCGAGATCCGGCCCGGCAACACCGGCCGCACGCTGCTCTGCACCGGCCCCCGCGGTGACCTGCGGGTTCTCAAGCTCACCCCGGACCCCGAGGTCGCCCGCCTCGAACACGCCGGGCTGCGCGCCTGGGCCGGCTGCCCGGCCGCGGTGCAGGTCCTCGACACCGACCTCGACGCCGGCGCGATCCTGCTCGAAGGCCTGGTCCCCGGCACCGAACTGCGCGACCGCGACGTCCCGTGGCCGCAGATCGGCGCCATGCTCACCCGGCTGCACGGCGTCGCGCCTCCGGCCGACCTGCCACCGCTCACCGACCGCGTGACGTTCATGTACGACATCACCGAGCGCACCGTCCGCGGCTCCGCGGCCGAGCCGCACCTGACCCCCGAACTCCTCGCGCTCGCGCGGGCCCGGGCGCTGGCGCTGGCCCAAGACGGACCGGTCGCGGTCGTGCACGGCGATCTGCACCCGGGCAATGTCCTCGACGCCGGTCCGGTCCGCGGCCCGGTCGCCATCGACCCGCGCCCGAGCGTCGGCGACCCCGCCTTCGACCTCGCCGACTGGCTCTACCTGCCGCTGGCCGCCGGCGGCCGCCTCGAAGACGGCATCGAGGCACTCCGACCGCACCTGCCCGGCCTCGACGCCGAGCGTGCCCTCGCGTGGTGCGTCGCCCTGGCACCGCTCGCCGCGCACGCGCCACTGCGCCGAGGAGAACAGCGGCCGTTCACCGACGCCCTGCTGGAACTGGCCCGATGACCGGCGTGGCACGACCCGCAGGGGGTGCGGTCACCACTAGGTTCCCTGGTCGTGCGCTCCCACTCCTATGACGACGTGCTCGCCGGCCGACGCCGCAAGAAGGTGCCGGAAGTCCCCGCCGAACCCGGTCTCGTGGTCGAGGACCCGGTCAGCGGCTTCTGCGGCGCGGTGGTGAAGACCGAGTACGGCAACGTCGTGCTCGAAGACGCCAAGGGCCGCCACCGCGTCTTCCCCTTCGTCCCCGCCGGCTTCCTGCTCGAAGGCAAGCCGGTCACGCTCGTGCCGTTCAAGGCCCCGCCCAAGGCACCCGAGTGCCGGATCTCGGCGTCCGGCTCGGTCAAGGTCCAGGGCCTGCAGGCCCGCGTCGCCCGAGACTCCCGCATCTGGGTCGAAGGCAAGCACGACGCCGAGCTCGTCGAACGCGTCTGGGGCCACGACCTGCGCGTCGAAGGCGTCGTCGTCGAACCGCTGGACGGCGTCGACGTCCTCGCCGACCGGATCGCCGAGTTCGGCACCGGCCCCGGCCGCCGGCTCGGCGTGCTGGTCGACCACCTCGTGCCCGGCAGCAAGGAGTCCCGGCTCGTCGGGGCGATCCGCGACGAGAACGTGCTGGTCACCGGCCACCCGTACATCGACGTCTGGGAAGCCGTGCGGCCCGAGGCGGTCGGTATCCGGGCGTGGCCGAAGATCCCGCGCGGCACCGAGTGGAAGCAGGGGATCTGCGACGCGCTCGGCTGGGGGCAACCTTTCGAAGGCTGGCAACGTGTCCTGAGCGGGGTGAGCAGTTTCCGCGACCTCGAGACCCCGCTCATCGGGGCCGTGGAGCGGCTCATCGACTTCGTCACCGAACCCGCCGAGGAGGACTGAATGTCCGATTTGTCCAAGGTCACGCGAAGGTCACGTCCCGTCACTGCGCCGGTGCGATCCGGCGCGATCTGAGAGCATGAAGCCATGTCTTGGGCACTGGTCTGGTTGATCGTCGGCATCGCCCTGATGATCGCGGAGGTCGTCTCCGGCGACTTCGTGCTGATCATGCTGGGGGTCGCGGCGCTCTTCGGCGCCGGCGCCGAGGTGCTCACCGGGAACCTGTTCATCGACGTCGCCGTGTTCGCCGTCGCCTCGGTCGGCATGCTCGTGCTGGTGCGGCCCGCGCTCAAGCGGCGGTTCCTCACCGGGCCGACCCACCACACCGGCATCGAAGCGCTGATCGGCGCGCGTGCCGTCGTCGTGTCCACAGTGGACCACGAGGCGGGCCGGGTGAAACTGGCCGGGGACGTCTGGTCGGCGCGCAGCATGTCCGAGCACCTCCCGCCCATCCAGCCCGGCACGTCGGTCACGGTCGTCGAGATCTCCGGGGCCACCGCCGTCGTCGCGACCGAGCCGTGAGCCTCGGTCTCGTCACCGTCGGCGAAGGCCGGGCCGCGGTGATCGAACGGCTCGGGAAGTTCCGCGTCGTGCTCGGCCCCGGCCGGCACTTCGTGGTGCCCTTCATCGACAGCGTCCGGGTGCGCGTCGACCTGGGCGAGCAGATTCTGTCCGCGCCGCCGCGGCCCGTCGGGACCGGCGACGGCAAGGAAGTCGACGTCGGGTTCGAAATCGTCTTCGCGGTCACCGATCCGCAGCTGGCGACCTACGCGATCGCCAACCCGACCCTCGCGATCGAGCAGCTGACCCGCACTGCGCTGCGGCAGGAAGCCGGCCTGACCACCGCCGAGCGCGCCGTCACCGCGCCGGGGGAGCTCCACCGTACGGTGTGGACGGTCCTGCACGACACCACCGGCCGCTGGGGCGTCGCCGTGAAGGAGCTCAAGCTCTCGGTGCGTCCACCCGCGGCACCCGGAACACCGTCAACCGCCCAAGAATGGTACTAGGTAAGGGGAAATTCTCTTGACCGGATTTGTGATCGGCTTGGTCATAGCCTTGGCCTTGCTGGTGATCATCACGATAGCCAAGGCGGTCATGGTGGTGCCGCAGGCGCAGTCGGCCGTGATCGAACGGCTCGGCCGGTTCCGCACGGTCGCCTCGCCGGGCCTGAACATCCTCGTGCCGTTCCTGGACAAGGTGCGCGCCCGGATCGACCTGCGCGAGCAGGTCGTCTCGTTCCCGCCGCAGCCGGTGATCACCGAGGACAACCTCACGGTGTCGATCGACACGGTCGTCTACTTCCAGGTCACCGACTCGCGCGCCGCGGTCTACGAGATCTCCAACTACATCGTCGGTGTCGAGCAGCTGACCACCACCACGCTCCGCAACGTCGTCGGTGGCATGAGCCTCGAGCAGACCCTGACCTCCCGCGACTCCATCAACAGCCAGCTGCGCGGCGTCCTCGACGAAGCCACCGGCCGCTGGGGCATCCGCGTCGCCCGCGTCGAGCTGAAGGCGATCGACCCGCCGCCCTCCATCCAGGACTCGATGGAGAAGCAGATGCGCGCCGACCGCGAGAAGCGCGCCATGATCCTCACCGCCGAAGGCCAGCGGGAATCGGCGATCAAGACCGCGGAAGGCCAGAAGCAGAGCCAGATCCTCGCCGCGGAAGGTGCCCGCCAGGCCACCATCCTCGCCGCCGAAGCCGAGCGGCAGTCCCGGATCCTGCGGGCCCAGGGTGAGCGGGCCGCGCGCTACCTGCAGGCGCAGGGCCAGGCGAAGGCGATCGAGAAGGTGTTCGCCGCGATCAAGGCCGGCCGCCCGACGCCGGAGGTGCTGGCCTACCAGTACCTGCAGACGCTGCCGCAGATGGCGCAGGGCGACGCGAACAAGGTCTGGATGATCCCCAGCGACTACGGCAAGGCCCTCGAAGGCTTCGCCCGCGCGCTCGGCGCCCCCGGCGACGACGGCGTGTTCCGGTACGAGCCGCCCAAGGACGACGTCCCGGACAAGCCCGACCTCGAGGACGAAGAGGTCTCCAGCTGGTTCGAGACCAAGAGCGACCCGAAGGTCGCCGAGGCCGTCGCGGCCGCGGAAGCCGTGGCCCGCAAGGAGGTCCCGGCGATCGGGACCCCGTCGACGCCGTCCGCGCGCCCGTCGATCCCGCGCCCGGCCCAGCCGCAGCAGGCCCCGGAGGAGGACGAGGACCGCGGCACGGAGGTCACGCCGTCCCCGCAGCAGCCGCCCACGCCGCAGAGCGGCCA
>NZ_JAAGNB010001324.1:0-15474 GCF_010550475.1 Amycolatopsis sp. SID8362 | reverse complement strand
GACGGCCCGCCGCGGTCGCGGGCCAGCAGCGCCGTGGCCGCCGCGAGGCCGCCGCCCGCGCTGATGCCGCCGATCAGCAGCCGGCCCGGGACGTTTTCGGCAGTCCAGCGCAGACCGGTGTAGCAGTCCTCGACCGGCGCCGGGTACGGGTGCTCCGGCGCCAGCCGGTAGCCCGGCGAGACGACGGTCAGGTTCGCCTCGCCCGCCCAGTCCAGCAGGTTCGGCACGTCCGCGCCGAGGTGGCTGCCGACGATCGTGCCGCCGCCGTGGACGTAGTAGAGGACGCCCGCGCTCGACTCCGGCGCCAGCACCAGCAGCGGGACGTCCCCCGCGTGCTCCTCCGAGACGCGGTACGCCGGGTACGCGGCGGCCAGCTCCTCGACCGTCTTGTGCTCCGCGGCGTTCAGCTCGCGGCGGGCCGGGATGTCGGCCGCGGACGCCAGCGGCGGGCGCAGGGCCCGGAGCTCTTCGACGACCGGCGCCAGCTCCGGGTCGAACGGCGGCGGCGTCACGCGGTCGGGTCCGAGACGACGAGCACCAGCGAGCCGTCGAACGACGGCTGCTCGCGCAGCTTCCCGTAGCGGCGGTCCCACGTGCCGTCGTCGAGGTCGTGCTGCAGCTCCGCGGCGAAGCGGTGGTGCACACGGTCGTCGACGAAGCTCCACGCCGAGCACGACAGCCGCGCGCCCGGGTCCAGGAGCCGTTCGGGCCGCGCGTAGTAGGCCTCGTTGAAGCCGTCGGTGCAGTCGCTGGGGATCGGCACGCCGATGACCGACGTGTGCCCGCCCAGGCCGTCGGCGATGTCGTCGACCGACGGGTAGCGCCGGGCCTCGGTCTCGATCACCTCGGGCGCGTAGTCGAGCAGCCAGAACCGGCGCAGCAGCGCCGGGTCGCAGGTGAGGATCGCGACCGGGCCGCGGGTCACGCGGCGCACTTCCTTCAGCCCGGCCCAGAGGTTGTTCCACTGGTGCACGCTGAACGTGCTCATCGCGCCCTCGAACGCGCGGTCCGGGAACGGCAGCTTCTCGGCGACGGCGTCCACCGCGGGCGGCAGGCCCGGCGGCCGCTGCGCGCGCATCGACGCCGACGGCTCGACCGCGGTCACTTCCCGGTCTTCCGGCTCGTACGCCCCGGCGCCCGCGCCGACGTTGAGCACGGTCCGCGCGTCGCCCAGCGCGTCGAGGAGGTACCGGCCGATGCGCGGGTCCGGCTTGCGGTAATCCGTGTACACGCCGCCGATCGCGGCGTAGTCCGCGTCCCCTGCGCTGCCGTCGGCGCGTCGCTGGCTCATGCCCAGAAACTATCAGCGCGCCCGGTTGTCGGCGGGGTTGCTCCGCGGGGTGGAAGCGAACGTCGGGCATCCGGCGCAGTCGTCAGGATCTGTCGCAAACTTGCGTAAGTTCGTTCATCTATTGCGGATTCTTGTCCAGGATTCGTATGATCCCCGTCACAGAGGTCCCCACCTGCTGCGGAAAGGCCAGTGCCGCCCATGTCCCTCAGCTCTGTCTTCAGCGCGCCCAAAACCCGTTATGGAGCATTAGCCGCGGCGGTCGCCGCCGCCGGACTCACGATCGCCGCCGCACCGGCGGAAAGCACGGCGCTCGCGGCCGGTCGCGGCGCCACCGTCCCCTTCCTGGAACAGGAAGCCGAAACCGCCGCCACCAACGGCTCGGTCATCGGCCCCAACCGCGCCGCGGGCACCCTCGCCGGCGAAGCGTCCGGCCGGAAAGCCGTGACGCTCTCCGGCCAGGGCCAGTACGTCGAGTTCACGCTCACCGCACCGGCGAACTCGATCGACTTCCGCTACAGCGTCCCGGATTCGGTGACCGGCACGATCTCGCTGTACGTCGGCGGGACGCACGACCGGGACATCGCGCTGACGTCGAAGTGGGCCTGGTACTACGGCTCGTACCCGTTCACCAACAACCCGGGCGACGGGCACGCGCACCACTTCTAC
This sequence comes from Amycolatopsis sp. SID8362, assembly GCF_010550475.1. Classification (NCBI taxonomy): domain Bacteria; kingdom Bacillati; phylum Actinomycetota; class Actinomycetes; order Pseudonocardiales; family Pseudonocardiaceae; genus Amycolatopsis; species Amycolatopsis sp. SID8362. Next base: position 13,517 of record NZ_JAAGNB010001324.1, on the reverse strand, counting down.
GACGAAACACGCGCGCTGCTCGGCACGTCGTACCCGGCCGGCACCAAGATCAAGCTGCAGGTCGACGCCGGCGACGTCCCGGCGACGATCGACCTCGCCGACTTCGAGCAGGTCGGCGCCGCGGCCACGCGGCCGGCCAACTCGGTGTCCGTCACCGACTACGGCGCCACCGCGGGCGACACGAGCGACGACGCGGGCGCGTTCGACTCCGCCGTGGCGGCCGCGAAGAGCCAGGGCAAGGAGGTCTGGATCCCGGCGGGCACCTTCACCCTCGGCCACCACATCACCGTCGACCAGGTGACGATCCGCGGCGCCGGGCCGTGGTACTCGGTGCTCACCGGCCCGCGCGCCGGGATCTTCGGCAAGGGCGAACCGGCCAGCTGCGGGACGCCGACGTACCCGGGCAATCCGGCCGTGCCGGGCACGAGCAGCGCGGTGAAGCTCTACGACTTCGCGATCATCGGCCAGGTCGACGCCCGCGTCGACTGCGACCAGTCGAACGCCATCGGCGGCGCGCTCGGTGGCGGCTCGGTCGTGCAGAACCTGTGGCTGCAGCACACGAAGGTCGGGCTGTGGCTCGACGGGCCGTTCGACGGGCTCACCGTGTCCGGCAACCGGATCCTCGACCAGACCGCCGACGGGCTGAACCTGCACCAGGGCATCAGCAATGCCGTGGTGACGAACAACTTCCTGCGCAACACCGGTGACGACGGCCTGGCGATGTGGTCCGAGCACGACGCCGACCACCACAACACGTTCTCCTTCAACACGGTGCTGCTGCCGATCCTCGCCAACAACATCGCGATCTACGGCGGGCACGACAACACCGTGTCCGACAACGTCGTGGCCGACAACCAGGACCAGGGCGGCGGGATCCACATCGCCAACCGGTTCAGCGCGGTGCCGCTCTCGGGCACCACGACGGTCGCCCGCAACACCGCGATCCGCACCGGCGTGCTCGACTCGAACTGGCAGTTCGGCGTCGGCGCGCTGTGGTTCGACGGCCGCGACTCGGCCATCACGGGCCGCGTCGACGTCACCGACCTCGACCTGCAGGACAACAACTACGAGGCCATCCAGTTCATCGACGGCACCACCACGGACGTGCACTTCGACGGCGTCCGGATCACCGGCGCCGGCACGTTCGCCTGGCAGCTGCAGTCGAAGCCGGCGGGTTCGGTGAAGAACGTCGTCGCGACCGGGATCGGGCGCGCGGGTGTCTACAACTGCCTGGGCCCGGACGCGCTGGCGGGCCTGGCCGACCAGGGCGGCAACTCCGGCTGGACGACGACGTTCTGCGGCTCGTGGCCGTCGCCCGTGTACGGCTCGGACAACGGCGGCACGACCACCACGCCGCCGCCGACCACCACGACCCCGACCGGGAACCTCGCGCTGCGCAAGAGCGTCAGCGCGTCCGGTTCGCAGGGTGGCTTCCCGCCGGCCAACGCGGTCGACGGCAACGCGAACTCCTATTGGGAGAGCACGAACAACGCGTTCCCGCAGTCGCTGACCGTCGACTTCGGTGCCACAGTCAGCGTTTCGCGGCTCGTGCTGAAGCTGCCTTCCTCGTGGGGCGCGCGGACGCAGACGATCTCCGTGGACGGCGTCAAGGCCGCCGCGACCTACGCGTTCGACCCGGCGTCGGCGAACACCGCGACCGTCAGCTTCCCGGCGACCTCCGCGCGCACCCTGCGCCTGACCTTCACCGGCAACACCGGCTGGCCCGCCGGGCAACTGTCCGAACTCGAAGCCTATTCGTCCTGAGAGGTGCTGACGATGTCCCGCATTCCGGCATTGCTCGCCGCCGCGCTCGCCGCGTCCGGCCTGACCGTGCTGGCCGGTGGCGCTCCCGCCGCGGCCGCGACCTGCCCCACGACGGCGTCCGGCGGCGCGAGCGCGCCGTTCCGGACCGTCGAAGCCGAGTGCTCGGCGACGAACGGCTCGGCGGTCGGTCCCGATCACACCCAGGGCAGCATCGCCTCGGAAGCGTCCGGGCGGCAGGCCGTGAAGATCACGACCGGCCAGTACGTCGAGTTCACGCTGCCCGTCGCGGCGAACTCGATCAACGTCCACTACAACCTGCCCGACGGCTCGTCCGGCCGGCTTTCGGTGTCCGTCAACGGATCCACGCTCGCGCTGCCCGTGACGTCGCGTTACACCTATGTGGACACCGGCTTCATCACGGGCTCGAAGACGCACCACTTCTTCGACGACGCGCGCCTGCTGTTCGGGCAGAACCTGGCGGCGGGCGCGAAGGTCCGGGTGCAGGCCGGTTCCGGTGACGTCGGGCAGGCCACCATCGACCTCGCGGACTTCGAGCAGGTCGGCGGCGCGGGCTCGCAGCCGGCGAACGCCCTTTCTGTCACGGACTACGGCGCCACGGCGAACGACTCCTCGGACGACACGCAGGCGTTCCGCAACGCGCTTTCGGCGGCCCGTTCGCAAGGTCGCGAAGTCTGGGTTCCGGCCGGCCGCTTCGAGATCGGCTCGGCGCTGCAGATCGACCAGACGACGGTGCGCGGCGCCGGGCCCTGGTACACCGTGTTGCACGGCAACAACATCTTCAACAACGGCAGCGCGTCCGGGAACATCAAGCTGTACGACTTCGCGGTCTTCGGCGACGTCACCGAGCGCAACGACGGCAGCCCGGACAACGCGTTCCACGGCGTCCTGGGGAACGGCTCGGTCGTGTCCGGCCTGTGGATCCAGGACACCAAGTGCGGGCTGTGGCTGATGAACGGCGCGTCGTCGAACCTGACGATCGAGAACAACCGCATCCTCGACACCCAGGCCGACGGCGTGAACTTCGACGGCGCCGTCACGAATTCGACGTTGCGGAACAACTACCTGCGCAACAACGGCGACGACGGCCTCGCGCTGTGGTCCAACGGCCAGGCCGATTCGGGCAACTCGCTGGTGAACAACACGGTCGTGCAGCCGAACCTGGCCAACGGCATCGCGCTCTACGGCGGGTCGAACAACACGGTGAGCGGCAACCTCGTCCAGGACACCAACGCACTCGGCGGCGGCTACCTGGTCGCGAACCGGTTCAACTCGGTGCCCCTGGGCGGCACGGTCACGCTGGCGGACAACACCGCGCTACGGGCCGGGGCGCTCGACCCGAACTGGCAGTTCGGCGTCGGCGCGCTGTGGTTCGACGCGCGCGACCAGGCGATCACCGGCGTGACCGTCCGCGTCACCGGGTTCACGGCGATCCAGAGCCCGTACGAAGCGATCCAGTTCATCGACGGCAACGGCGCCGGCAAGCAGATCCAGGGCATCACGCTCGACGGCGTCTCGGTGCAGGGCGCAGGCACGTTCGTGGCGCAGTCGCAGACGCAGGGGTCGGTGGCGATCAGCAACCTGACGGCGTCCGGCGTCGGCGTGACCGGGACGTACAACTGCCCGTACCCGGCGTCGATCCCCCGGATGACGTTCAGCGGGTCGGGCAACAGCGGCTGGACCGGGACCTGGGGCGACTGCTCGACGTGGCCCGCGCCGAACTCGGGCCCGCCTCAGCCGCCTCAGTCGGGCACGAACCTCGCCCGCGGGAAGGCGATCAGCGCGTCGGCGTCCGTCGGTGGCTTTCCGCCGTCGAACGCGGTGGACGGGGACGCCGGCTCGTACTGGGAGAGCGCGAACAACGCGTTCCCGCAGACGCTGACGGTGGACCTGGGCGCGGCGGCGTCGATCAACAAGGTGACGCTGCGCCTGCCGCCGTCGTCGGCGTGGGGCGCGCGGACGCAGACGGTGACGATCTCGGGCAGCACGGACGGCGCGACGTACACGACGCTGGTGGGCTCGCGCGGCTACGCGTTCGACCCGGCTTCCGGCAACACGGCGTCGGCGTCTTTCACGGCGACGTCCCAGCGTTTCGTGCGGCTGACGTTCACCGGCAACACCGGCTGGCCCGCGGGTCAGGTGTCCGAGTTCGAAGTGGCGGCCGCGTAGCCCGGGCGAGCCCGTACCGGTGGGTGACACCGGTACGGGCTTGTCATACTTTTGCGCCCGGTTGCTGTAAAGTTTCACCTATGACGCGTCGTCTTGCCGAAGTCGCCCGCCAGGTCGGGGTCAGCGAAGCCACGGTCAGCCGGGTGCTCAACGGGCGGTCCGGGGTGTCCGCCAGCACCCGCGCCGCCGTGCTCACCGCGCTGGACGTGATGGGGTACGAGCGGCCCACCCAGCTGCGCGGCGAGCGCGCCCGGCTGGTCGGGCTGGTGCTGCCCGAGCTGCAGAACCCGATCTTCCCGGCGCTGGCCGAGATCATGGGCAACGCGCTCGCCCAGCAGGGGTTCACGCCGGTGCTCTGCACGCGGACCGCGGGCGGGGTGTCCGAGGCGGAGTACGTCGAGCTGCTCCTGCAGCAGCAGGTGTCCGGCGTGGTGTTCGCCGGCGGGCTGTACGCGCAGGCGGACGCCGTCCACTCGCACTACCACCACCTCGTCGAGCGGCGGCTCCCGACGGTGCTGATCAACGCGGCGGTCGAGCACCTCGGCCTGCCGCAGGTGTCGTGCGACGACGCCGTGGCCGTCGAGCAGGTCGTCGGGCACCTGAGTTCGCTGGGGCACGAGAAGATCGGCCTGGTGCTGGGGCCGTCGGACCACGTGCCGTCGCAGCGCAAGCTGGCGGCGTTCCAGTCGTACGCGGCGAAGCTGGGGTTGCCGGTGCTGGACGAGCTGGTCGAGCACGGCATGTTCTCGATCGAGGGCGGCCACGCGGCGGCGGCGCGCCTGTACCCCCGCGGCGCGACGGCGGTGCTGTGCGCGAGCGACCTGCTGGCGCTGGGCGCGGTCCGGGCGGCGCGACGGCAGGGGTTGTCGGTGCCGGAGGACATCTCGGTGGTGGGCTACGACGACTCGGCCCTGATGAACTGCACCGACCCGCCCCTGACGACCACCCGCCAGCCGATCGAGGCCATGGGCCGCGCGGTGGTGGAGCTGCTGGTCAAGCGCATCAACGGCGGCGAGGTGGCGGCGGAGGAGCTGCTGTTCGCGCCGGAGCTGGTGGTCCGCGGCTCGACGGCCCGCCGCACCGCCTGACCCCTCCACTCGCCGCCTCCCGCCGGGTTCGGCACAGGTAGTGAATGACTCATTCATGTCGTCTGACGACATGAATGAGTCATTCACTACGCCGCCGCACCCACCGAACACCACGCCGCCACCACCCAAGAGCGCGACTGCTTCCGAGCTGTCGCGCTCTTCGGCGTGCCCGCCCGCAGCCTGTTCGTAACTTGCAACTTCTCGTCTGATTATTGCGTCGATCCGGTCCACGCCTTTATGGTGACCGCAATCACGTGACAGCCGTCGCGACCCCGAGAAGAGGCTTGAGATGAGCAGTCCCTGGTCCCGAACCGTGTCCCGCCGGATGTTGTGCCTGCTCACCGCGGGCGGCCTGGCGCTCACCCTGGCCGCCTGCGGTGACGGCGACAACGCCGCGCAGAGCGGCGGGAAGGTGAAGATCACGGTCACCGGGCAGCCGCCGACCAGCCAGCCGTTCGAACGCGGCGTGTTCGACGCCGACGTCAAGGAGTTCGAGGCGGCCCACCCGAACATCGACATCGACCCGCACGAAGGCTTCATGGACCCGAAGACCTTCTCCGCGAAGCTCGCCGGCGGGCAGCTCGAGGACGTCTACTACGTCTACTTCACCGACCCCGCGCAGATCATCGCGCGCCACCAGGCCGCCGACATCACGGAAGCCGCGAAGAGCGTCCCGCACGTCAACGACATCAAGCCGGAACTGCTCGACAACTTCCGGGACGCGAACGGCAAGCTCTACGGCCTGCCGACGATGAACTACACGATGGGCCTCGTCTACAGCAAGCCGCTGTTCCAGAAGGCCGGCCTCGACCCGAACAAGCCGCCGCAGACGTGGGACGAGGTCCGCGAAGCCGCGAAGAAGATCTCCGCGCTGGGCAACGGCGTCGTCGGGTACGCCGACTACAGCAAGAACAACCAGGGCGGCTGGCACCTGACCGGCTGGCTGTACTCGATGGGCGGCGACATCGCCCGCAAGGACGGCGACAAGTGGGTCGCCGACTTCAACAACGACAAGGGCAAGAAGGCCCTCCAGTACCTGCACGACATGCGCTGGACCGACAACTCGATGGGCGCCAAGCAGCTCCTCGAAGCCACCGACGTGCAGCGCATGATGGGCTCCGGCCAGCTCGGCATGTACATGGCCGCCCCGGACAACGTCCCGGTGCTGGTCAAGCAGTTCAACGGCAAGTACGAGGACTACGGCATCGCGGGCATGCCCGGCGGCGAGGGCACCCTCCTCGGCGGCGAGGGCTACATGGTGAACCCGAAGGCGTCGCCCGAAAAGATCAAGGCCGGCCTCGAGTGGATCCAGTGGAAGTACCTGAACCCGGACCGCTTCGAGAAGCACATCCAGCAGTACGTCGACGGCAAGCAGCCGGTCGGCCTGCCCGCCGAGCCGACCCCCGACGTCTGGACCGGCGCGGTCCGCGAGCAGCAGCTGGCGCTGAAGGCCAAGTACGCCAACGTTCCCGCGCGGAACTTCCAGTCCTACGTGGACACCACCAGCAAGATCAAGGGCAGCATCGAGCCGCCGAACGCGCAGCAGATCTACGCCGCGCTCGACAGCGTGATGCAGGCCGTGCTGACCGACCAGAACGCGAACATCGACCAGCAGCTCTCGTCCGCCGAGTCGAAGGTCAACAGTGTCCTCGCCCAGGTCAAGTAGCCTCCTCGCCTGGCCCGCGGCGAAACCGTCGCGGGCCGGGCGCCCGGCTGCCACGAGAGAAAACACGAAACTCCGCCGCAAGCTCAAGGAAAACCTCACCGCGTACGGCCTGCTGTGCGCCGCCCTGGTGGTCTTCGCGCTGTTCTCCTGGTACCCGATCGTGCGCGGCGTGCTGCTGAGCTTCCAGCAGGTCGACTTCGTCAACGCGCCGACGTGGGTCGGGTTCGACAACTTCGCGAAGCTGTTCGAGGACCCGCTGTTCGGCGTCGCCTGGCGCAACACGCTGCTGTTCACCGGGCTGGCGCTGGTCTTCGGGTTCGCCGTCCCGTTCCTGACCGCGGTGCTGCTCAACGAGATCCGGCACGCGAAGGCGTTCTTCCGGCTCGCCGTCTACCTGCCGGTGATGCTGCCGCCGGTGGTCACGGCGCTGATGTGGAAGTGGTTCTACGACCCGGGTCCCGGCCTGTTCAACTCCGCGCTCGGCTCGGCCGGCCTGCCCGGCGGCCAGTGGCTGGATTCGAGCACGACGGCGATGCTGTCCCTGGTCTTCGTCTCGACGTGGGCCAACATGGGCAGCACGACGCTGATCTACCTGGCCGCGCTCGGCACGATCCCCGGCGAGCTCTACGAAGCCGCGGAACTCGACGGCGCCGGGCTGTGGAAACGCCTGCGGCACGTGACTTTCCCGCAGACGCGGTTCGTCCTGCTGGTGCTCCTGCTGCTGCAGATCGTCGCGACCATGCAGGTGTTCACCGAGCCGTACGTGATGACCGGCGGCGGGCCGGACGACTCGACGGTCACGGTCCTCCTGCTCCTGTACCGCTACGCCTTCGTCTACAACGACTTCGGCTCGGCGAGCGCGATGAGCCTGCTGCTGTTCGTGGCGCTGGGCGTGTTCTCGGCGTGGTACGTCCGGCTGACACGGAAGGCGGACCAGTCATGAGGACTCTCGTTTCGCCCAGCGCGCTGCGCAGCCCACGCGGCAAAGTCGTCTACGGCGTGGTCTTCGCTTGCACGCTGGCGATCTTCATCCTCGCCTTCATGTTCCCGCTCTACTGGGCCGTCACAGGCGCGATGAAGTCGCCGCAGGAACTGGCCGCGACACCGGCGACGCTCGTCCCGCACGAGTGGCACCCGGAAACCTTCGGCGACGCGTGGAGCCAGCTGAGCCTGGGCAAGTACTTCCTCAACACGCTCGTCGTCGCCGGCGGCGCGTGGCTGGCGCAGCTGGCCATCGACGTCCCGGCCGCGTTCGCGCTGTCGAAGCTGCGCCCGAAGTTCGGCAACGTCGTGCTCGGGCTGATGCTGGCGACCCTGATGCTGCCGGCCACGGCGCTGCTCGTCCCGACATACGTCACGGTGACGGACCTGCCGCTGCTGCACCTGAACCTGATCAACTCGCCGACGGCGGTCTGGCTGCCCGCGGCGGCGAACGCGTTCAACATCTACCTGCTGAAGCGCTTCTTCGACCAGATCCCCGACGAGCTCATCGAAGCGGCGCGCATCGACGGCGCCGGGCCGGTGCGCACGCTCTGGCGGATCATCCTGCCGATCTCGCGGCCGATCCTGGCCGTGGTCTCGATCCTCGCGGTCGTCACCGCGTGGAAGGACTTCATCTGGCCGCTGCTGGTGTTCCCGGACACCGAAAAGCAGACGCTCTCGGTGATGCTGCAACGGGTGGCTATCGACATGCCGCTCAACGTGCTCGTCGCCGGGATGGTGCTGGCCAGCCTGCCGATGGTGGCGCTGTTCCTGGCGTTCCAGCGGCAGATCCTCGCCGGGCTGACCGCCGGCTCCATCAAGGGCTGAACTCCCAATCGACTCAGGAGGGGCACTTTCGTGACCGACAAGACCGGCTGGTGGCGGAGCGCGGCCATCTACCAGATCTACATCCGCAGCTTCGCGGACGGCAACGGCGACGGCATCGGCGACCTCGCCGGCGTCCGCGCCCGGCTGGACCACCTGGCCGACCTGGGGATCGACGCGATCTGGTTCACGCCGTGGTACCCGTCGCCGATGGACGACGGCGGCTACGACGTCGCCGACTTCCGCGACATCGAGCCGTTGTTCGGCACGCTCGGCGAGGCCGAAGAGCTGATCGCCGAGGCGCACGCCCGCGGCATCCGGGTGATCATCGACATCGTGCCCAACCACGCCTCCGACGAGCACCGGTGGTTCCGGGCCGCGCTGGCGGCGGGCCCGGGATCGCCGGAGCGGCAACGGTTCTGGTTCCGCCCCGGCCGCGGCCCGGACGGGTCCGAACCGCCGAACAACTGGAAGTCGCGCTTCGGCGGCTCCGCGTGGACGCGCGTCGAAGACGGCGAGTGGTACCTGCACCTCTACAGCTCGCGCCAGCCCGACTTCAACTGGGACAACCCGGAGATCCGCGCGGAGTTCGAGGACGTGCTGCGGTTCTGGTTCGACCGCGGCGTCGACGGCTTCCGCATCGACGTCGCCGACGGGCTGGTCAAGGACCCGCGCCTGCCCGACGTCGAAGAGGGCGACGAGACGCCGTTCTCCGACCAGGAAGGCCTGCACGAGATCTACCGCTCGTGGCGCAAGATCGTCGACAGCTACCCGGGCGAGCGGGTGCTGGTCGGCGAGATGTGGCTGCCGGACATGTCCCGCGCCGCGCGCTACCTGCGCCGCGACGAGCTGCACTCGGCGTTCAACTTCGACTTCCTGGTCTGCCCGTGGGACAGCAAGCGCTTCCGCGACGTCATCGACCGGACGCTGAAGGCGCACGACGAGGTCGGCGCGCCGGCGGCGTGGGTGCTGTCGAACCACGACGTCACCCGGCACGTCACGCGCTACGGCCGCGAGGGCGACACGGGCTTTTCGTTCGCCAACCGGCTGCACGAGCTGCCGGTGGACCTCGAGCTGGGCACCCGGCGGGCCCGGGCGGCGGCACTGCTGACGCTGGCCCTGCCCGGCGGGCTGTACGTCTACCAGGGCGAGGAGCTGGGCCTCTGGGAGGTCCTGGACATCCCCGACGAGCTGCGCCAGGACCCGGTGTGGGCGCGCACGAACGGCGCCGACCCCGGCCGCGACGGCTGCCGCGTCCCGATCCCGTGGTCGGGCGCTTCGGCACCGTTCGGGTTCGGCCCGGGCGGCACGTGGCTCCCCCAGCCGGCTGCCTGGCAGGACTACACGGCGGAAGCTGAGGCGGCGGACCCGGCGTCGATGCTGTCGTTGTACCGGGAAGGCCTGCGCCTGCGGCGGGACCTCCCCACTGGCCCGCTGGAGTGGCTCGACCTCGGTGACGGGGTGCTGGCGTTCCGGATCGGCACGGAGTTCACGTTCGCGCTGAACTTCTCGGACTCCCCGATCCCGCTCCCCGCCGGGGAGATCCTGCTGGCCAGCGGGCCGGCCGGCGGCGAACTGCCGGCCGACACCGCTGTCTGGCTGAAGTCCTAGGAGGTCAGCTGCAGGACGTCTACGCCGCGGGCGTTGTCCGCGACGTAGACGTACTTGCCGTGCCAGTACGGGGCCCACGCGCTCGCGTCGCCCGGCCGGTAGTACGCGATCTGCCGCGGGTTCGTCGGGTCGCTGACGTCGAGGAACCGCGTGCCCTGCGCGTAGAACGACTGCACCAGGATCTTGCCGCGGACGTCGAAGTAGTGCGCGGAGCAGTCGTCCGACGCCGGGTCGCTGCCCTCCTGGCCGTTCACGCTCCAGGTGCCGATGCTCTCGAGGCGGAACGGCTGGGAAGGCGTCGAGCGCCAGCCTTCGCCGTTGTACGAACCCTTCAGCGACGAGATCGTCAGGACGCCGTCGCCCGCGCAGCCGTCGACGAAGTTCTCCTCCGTCGCGTAGATCAGGTCCTGGCCGCGCCAGGCGCCGTCGCCGACGCGGTGGCCCGCCGGGTGGAAGCTGTTGTGCATGAACCTCGACGGCGCCGCCGTCTCGGCGATGCCGCCGCCGGCGTACGGGATCGGCTCGTGCGCCGTGGCGCGGCGGACCTTCCCGGCGACCGGGTCGCGGTGGATCCCGGAGGTCCAGTAGCCGCGCACGCCGCCGCGGCCGGACACCCAGGCCACGCCGTTGTCGTCGACCTGGACGTCGTGCACGTAGTCGGTCTTGCCGTCGTTGCGGGCCAGCTCGATCGGCTCCGGGTTGACCTTCGGGTGCTTCGGGTCGCGGATGTCGGTGACCCAGATCGGGCGGCCGCCCCAGTCGGCGGGCTGGTCGTCGGCCTTCGCCGGGCCGCCGGTCCACAGGTAGCGGCAGCCGTCGACGCAGCTGGTGGTGTGGCCGGCGGGCACCTTGACGTAGCTGAGGATCGCCGGGGCTTCGGGCTTCGAGACGTCGACGACGTAGATGCCGGACTCGCCGGTGTGCGTGGTGCCGCCGTACGCGCGCGGGTCGCGGGAGAGGAACACCAGCTTGCGGTCCTGGTCGACCTCGGTGTCCTCGGTCTCCCACAGGCCCGGCAGGCTGACCTGGCCGACCAGCTTCGGCGCGGCCGGGTCCTTCGTCAGGTCGTAGACCTTCAGCCCGAACTCGCCGGACACGACCATGACGTCGCGGCGGCCGTAGTCGAGGAAGTTGATCGAGATGGCGCCGGCGGCGTCGGGGACGCTGCCGACGGACTTGACGTTTTTGATCGCTCCCGGGTCGCCCAGCGTGCGGGCGGCGGGGGTGGCGGGTTTGTCGTCCTCGCCGCAGGCGGCGGCCGGGAGCCCGGTCGCGACCAGCGTGGCGCTGACGGTGACGGCGGCGAAGCACGACCGCAACCAGGTGCGCACGCGAAACCTCCCAGAACGCTCGAAGCGTGACCACGGGAACGGTACGACGGAGATCAACCGGACACAACCGTCTTTTGTTGGCTCTTGACTGGTAGGACTGGCGCATGCGCTTGCTCGTCCTGCTCGCCGTCCTCGCCCTCGCCGTCACGGGCTGTTCCGACTCCGACGCGGCCCGTCCCGGCGTGCTGTCCGTCGGCATCCGGGAGCCCGCGACGCTGCTGCCCGCCGACCTCGCCGACCAGGCGGGCCGGCTGGTGACCGGCGCGCTGTGGACCCCGCTCGCCGACTACGACGCGGCGTCCGGCAAGGTCACGCCGCGCGCGGCCGAGTCGATCGCAAGCACCGACCGGGTGCACTGGACGGTCAAGCTGCGGCCCGCGACCTTCCACGACGGCACCCCGGTGACCGCCCGGTCCTATGTGGACACCTGGGCGGCGATCGCCGCGGCGCACTGGGTTTCGTCGCCGGTGCTGACGAAGCTCCTGCGCGCCCGCGAGATCACCGCGCCCGCGCCGGACACCATCGCGCTGACGCTCGACCGCCCGTCCGGCCAGGTCCCCGCCCTGCTCGCGGCGCCGGGCCTGGTGCCGCTGCCGGCGTCGGTGCTCACCTCGCATGACTGGAACGGCTTCGCCAAGGCGCCGGTCGGCAACGGCCCGTACCGCCTGGACGGCGGCTGGCACCCGGGCTCCGGCGGCACGCTCAAGCGCGTCGGTGCCGGGAAGGCGGAAGAGATCGAGCTGCGCGTCGGCGAGCCGGGCGCCCAGTACGACGCGGTCAAGGCGGGCACCCTCGACCTCGCGACCGAGGTGCCCGGTGAGCAGCACGAAGCCATGCACACCGACTTCGCCGCCGACCGCCACGCGTCGTGGGCGCTGCCGCAGGCGGGCTACCTGGCGTTCCCGGTGGCGAACCCGCGGTTCTCCGACGCGACGGTCCGCCACGGCTTCGCGCTGGGCGTGGACCGCGCGGCACTGGAAGCGGGCCCGCTCGCGCACCAGGTCGACCCGGCCAAGGCCCTGCTGCCCCCGGCGGACGCCCCGGGCGAGCGCACCGGCACGTGCCGCCCCTGCAGCTTCGACGCGGCGGCGGGCAAGGCACTCCTGAAGCAGGCGGCCTTCCCGGGCGGTGCGACCGTCTACTTCGGACCCGGCGCCGAGGCGTGGACCCGGACGCTGGTGGTCGGGCTCCACAAAGCACTGGACGTTTCCGTGACGGCGCAAGCGTCTCCGAACACCGGCCCGCTCGACGGACCATCCACGGTGGACGTCAAGCTGGCGACGGCGAGCCCGTACGAGCTGCTGTCGACGCTGGCCTCGGAGTCGGGGTACGCCGACGAGGTCTTCCGCCAGAACCTGGCGCTGGCCGACGCCGCGGCGACCCCGGAGGAGGCGGGCGAGCTGTACCGGCTGGCGGAGAACCAGCTGCTGCGCGACCTCCCGGTGGCCCCGCTGTGGTCGGGCCACGGCCACGCGGTCTGGTCGGCGCGCGTCCACGACGTGGCGACGACGCCGTTCACCGGCCCGGTGCTGACCGGGATCGCGGTCTCGTGACCTGGGACCCGGCCACGCCTGCCGAAGTGGCGGCGCTGTTCTCGCGGGTCACGGTGCCGTGGTGGATCGCGGGCGGCTACGCGATCGAATTCGCCGTGGGGCGGGAGTTCCGCGAGCACGCCGACGTCGACGTCCTGTTCCTGAGGCGCGACCAGGCGGCGGTGCAGGCGGCGCTGCCGGCGTGGGAGTGGTGGGCGGCCGACCCACCCGGCACGCTGCGGCCGTGGCGCCCCGGCGAGGTCCTGCCGCGCGGGGTCGACGACGTCTGGTGCCGCCCGGGTCCGACGGCGCCGTGGCGGATCCAGATCATGCTCGACGAGACCGAGGGTGAGGAGTGGGTCTCCCGCCGCGACCCCGCGGTACGGCGGCCGGTTTCCGAACTGGGTTCCGTCACGACGGGCGGGATCCCTTACCTGGCCCCGGAAGTGCAGCTGTTCGTGAAGTCCCGGGGGATCCGGCCGAAGGACGAGCAGGACTTCGCCGCGGCGTTGCCGGTGCTCGACGCGGCTTA
>NZ_JAAGNB010001271.1:0-7459 GCF_010550475.1 Amycolatopsis sp. SID8362 | reverse complement strand
CTCGACCCGGCGCGCCCGGCGGTGCTGGTCTCCCTGGGCACGGCGAACACCGGCGCGGGCGCGGACTTCCTGAGGGCGACGGCGGAGGCGTTCGCCGGCCTGCCCGCCCGCGCCGTGATCGCCGACCCTGGCGGCGTGCTCGGCGCGGTGCCACCGAACGTGCTCGTGCGGCCGTCGGTCCCGCAGCTGCCGTTGCTCGCGCGCGTGGACGCGGTGCTGTGCCACGCCGGCCACAACACGGTGTGCGAGGCGCTGTGGCACGGCCTGCCGCTGGTGGTCGCGCCGATCCGCGACGACCAGCCGATCGTCGCGGCCCAGGTGGTCGCCGCGGGCGCGGGCATCAGGCTGCGCTTCGGCCGCGCGAACCGCGAGCGGATCGTGACGGCACTCGAAGAGGTGCTCACGGAACCGTCGTACCGCCGTGCGGCCGAAGCGGTGGCGGCGTCGTTCCGCGCGGGGGGTGGCAGCGCCGCCGCGGCCGGGCACCTGGAGCAGCTCGCGCTGGAGAGCCTGCTGCCGGAAACCTGAGGGCTACCGTGCCGGGATGACTGTTTCCGTGTGCGCCCCGGGTGACGTCCCGGCCCTCGTGGCTTCGGCCGCGGCGCTGTTCGAAGAGGACGGCGGCCGCCGCGATCCGTTCATGGACACCGGCTGGCCCGCCCGCGAAGGCGAGGCCTACTACGCGAGCCTCGTCGCGGACCCGGCCTGCCTGTGCCTGCTCGCCGCCGGCGGGCACCTGATCGGGCGGCTGCGGCCCCCGGACCCGCTGCGGCCCGGCGCGGTGAGCGCGGTGCTGGAGAGCATGCGGGTCGGCCCGGGGCACCGCCGGTCCGGCGCCGGCGCCGCGCTGGTCGAGGCCTTCCTCGGCTGGGCACGGGACCACGGCGCGAACGACGTCAAGGTCACGGCTTACGCGGCCAACCACGGTGCGCTGGAGTTCTACCGCGCGCAGGGCTTCGAGCCGTTCGAAGTGGTGCTGCGTCACCGGAACGAGTGGCTATCCACAGTGGACTCCGCGCACTAGCCTCGGAGGCCGAGCGAGGAGGGCGCGAGATGACGGCCACCGCGGAGGTCGCCCACGAGCCGGGACCCGCGCCGCTGACCAAGGCGCGGGTCAACGCCGTCTTCGGCGCCGTGCTCCTCGGGATGCTGCTGGCCGCGCTGGACCAGACCATCGTCGGGACCGCGCTGCCCACGATCGTCGGCGACCTCGGCGGCGCTGGGCACCTGTCCTGGGTCGTCACGTCCTACCTGCTCGCCGAAACCATCATGACCGTCGTCGTCGGCAAGCTCGGCGACCTCTTCGGGCGCAAGCTGATGTTCCAGCTGTCCGTGGTCGTGTTCGGCATCGGCTCGTTCTTCGCCGGGTTCGCCGACAGCATGGTGTGGCTGATCGTCTGGCGCGCGGTGCAGGGCCTCGGCGGCGGCGGGCTGATGGTCACCTCGACCGCGCTCATCGCCGACGTCGTCCCGCTGCGCGAGCGCGGCAAGTACCAGGGCGTGCTCGGGTCGGTCTTCGGCGTGGTGACCGTCGCGGGCCCGATGCTCGGCGGCTTCTTCGTCGACCACCTCTCCTGGCGCTGGGCGTTCTACGTCAACATCCCGCTGGTCGTCGTGGTGCTGGTCGTGGCGTCCTCGGCGATGCCGAACGCCCGCGCCGTGGTCAAGCCGGTCATCGACTACCTCGGCATCCTGCTGATCGGCCTCGCCGCGACCGGCCTGACCCTGGTCACGAGCTGGGGCGGCACGCAGTACGCGTGGGGCTCGCCGACGATCATCGGGATGGCGATCGGCTCGGTCGTGCTGCTGGCCGCGTTCGTCTTCGTCGAACTGCGGGCGAAGGAACCGATGCTGCCGATGCGGTTGTTCCGCAACCCGGTCTTCACCGTCGGCGGGATCATGAGCTTCGTCGTCGGCTTCGCGATGCTCGGCGCGCTGTCCTACCTGCCGACGTACATGCAGTACGTGCAAGGGACGTCCGCCACCTCGTCCGGGGTCCGGCTGCTGCCGATGGTGCTGGCGCTGCTCGTCGCGTCGATCGCGGCGGGCAACGCGGTCAGCAAGACCGGGCGCTACAAGATCTTCCCGCTGGTCGGCGCGGCGGGGATGACGATCGGGCTCTACCTGCTGTCCCGGCTCGACACCGACACCGGCTTCTGGGAGGCGTCGGCGTACATGGCCGTGCTCGGCCTCGGCATCGGGCTGGGCATGCAGGTGCTGACCATCGCCGTGCAGAACACCGTCGACTACGCCGACCTCGGCGTCGCCACCTCGGGCGTGACGTTCCTGCGCTCGATCGGCAGCTCGTTCGGCGCGGCGATCTTCGGCACGGTGTACGCCAACCAGCTGACGCCGAAGCTCGCGGCGCTCCCGGTGCCGCCGGGTGTCGACCCGCGCGCGCTGCAGGTGCCGACCGCGTTGCACGCGCTGCCGGCGTCGGTGTCGGCGCCGGTGATCAAGGTGTACAGCGACGCCCTGCACGTGGTGTTCCTCGCCGCCGCGCCGGTCGGCCTGGTGGCGTTCGCGCTGGCGTTCTTCCTCAAGGAGGTCCCGCTGCGCGACACCGCCCGCGCGGCCGCCCCGGACCTCGGCGACGGCTTCGCGATGCCGGAAGCCCGCACGGATGACCGCGAGTTGGAACGCGCGGTCGCGACGCTGTTCTTCCGCGAGCGCCGCAAGGTGGCGCCGGCGATCGTCGAGCGGGCCGGCAGCGACCTCGACGAAGGCGGCATCTGGTGCCTCTTGCAGGTCCACCTGCGCGAACGCCGCGGCGAGCCGCCGACGCTCAAGGCGATCGGCGAGCACTTCGGCGTCCCCGCGCCGGTGCTCGAACCGGCGTTCAACCGCCTGGAACTGACCGGCCACCTGCACTACTCCCGCGACGGCTGGGAGCTGACTCCCGCGGGCCGCACGGAGTTCGCGAAGGTCGTCGGCGCCTGGCACGACTGGCTGGCCGACCGCCTCGGCGACTGGGGCACCGGCAACCGCGCCGAGCTGGACGCGGCGATCGGCCGCGTGGCGGCCCGGCTGCTCGACCAGAGCGCCGAGTCCCGGGCGTACGGACGGCACGCACTGGCCTGAACGCATCTTTCCTAGGGAAAGTGGCGGGTCTCAGCGGCGCCAGAAGTCGTGCGGGGTGCGGCCCGGGCGGAAGCCGCACGACTCGACGAGCGCGGCGGCCTCGGCGAAGCCGGCGCCGACGAGGCCCGCTTCGTGGGCGTCGCTGCCGAACGCCACGGCCTCGCCACCGTCCTGGAACCACCAGCGCACGACCTCGCCCGGCAGCGGCACCTTCGTGTTGACCTCCAGGGCCCGTCCGCTCGCCTTCAGCGCGCGCAGCACCGTGCGGAACTCCTCCTCGAACTCCGCGGCCGCGAACGGCGGGCCTTCGGCGGGCCACGACCGCAGCGCGTAGTCGATGTGCGCGAGCACCGCGAAGTCCGCCGTCGACTCGACCAGGCCGAGCACCTCCGTCAGGTACGCGCGCAGGATCTCGCCGGGCGGACGGCCGGACACGACGGTCAGTTCGTGGTGGTGCCCGTCGTCGCCGGGCAGGGAGTGCACCGAGCCGAGCACGCGGTCGAAGCCGTGGGCCGCGAGCAGCGCGTCGGCCCGTTCGCGGTGCCAGTGCGGCTCGCTCAGCTCGACCCCGGAGAGGATCCGCATCGACGGGAACCGCTCGCGGCACTCCGCGACGCACGCCAGGTAGCCCTCGACGTCGAGGTCCGGCGGCTCGAGGACGCCGTCCGGGCGCAGCCGCACCCGGAAGTGGTCCGGCAGCAGTGGGCGGACCGGCTCGGGGATCAGCCACGGCGTCAGGTCCGCGTGCTCGGTGAACGCCACCGACGGCAGGCCCAGCTCGAGGGCCCGTTCGCAGGAGCCGAGCATCGACCCGGTCACGGTGTCCCAGGACCATTCGGTGTGGACGTGACCGTCCGGCGGCAAGCTCACCGGCCCACCGTAGCCACGTTTTTCGGCTAGCGTCTCAACCATGGCGCAGAAGTCTCCGTCGGTGGAGCTGGAGGTCGGGCCGCACGAGGTCCGCATCTCGAACCCGGACCGGGTCTACTTCCCGGCCCGCGGCGAGACGAAGCTCGACCTGGTCAACTACTACCTCTCGGTCGGCGACGGCATCGTCAACGCGCTGCGCGAGCGGCCGTGCATGCTGCACCGCTTCCCGTCCGGCGTGGCGGGGGAGAAGGTGCACCAGAAGCGCGTGCCGAACGGCGCGCCGCCGTGGCTGGAGACCGTCCGGGTCACGTTCCCGCGGTACAACCGGCACGCCGACGAGCTGTGCGTGACCGAGCTGGCGCACGTCGCCTGGGCGGTGCAGATGTCCACAGTGGAGTTCCACCCGTGGAACTCGCGGCGCGCCGACACCGAGAAGCCGGACGAGTGGCGCATCGACCTCGACCCGATGCCCGACTGCGGCTTCGACCGCGTCCGCCGCGTCGCCCACGTCGCGCACGAGGTCCTCGACGAGCTCGGCGCGGTCGGCTGGCCGAAGACCTCCGGCGGCCGCGGCCTGCACGTCTACGTCCGGATCGAACCGCGATGGGGCTTCGCCGACGTCCGCCGGGCAGCGCTCGCCTTCGCCCGCGAGGTCGAACGGCGGGCCCCCGACGACGTGACCACGACCTGGTGGCGCAAGGACCGCGACCCGCGGACGCTGTTCGTCGACTACAACCAGAACGCCCGCGACCACACGATCGCGAGCGCGTATTCGGTGCGTGGCAACCCCGAAGGCACCGTGTCGACGCCGATCCGCTGGGACGAGATCGACGACGTCGAGCCGGGCGACTGCACCATCGCGACCGTCCCGGCGCGCTTCGCCGAGCTGGGCGACCTCCACGCGGACATCGACAAGGCAGTCTTCTCGCTGGAACCGCTGCTGGAGTGGGCCGATCGCGACGGTGTCGAGGAACCACCCGACCCGGACTGACGTATTTCCCGGGCGGGTTCGCGGCTCGGCTCGGGGTGAAGGTCGTGCTGTCGGGTGTGGACGCGGGCGCGTGGAGCCTGCTGGCGTTGCAGGTGGTCCTCGAACGCGAGGGCCACGAGGTGCGCGTGGCGGCCGAGGTGCTCAAGACGTGCCGCCGCGCGCGGCCGGACTGCCTGGTGCTGTCCACTGTGCACGGCGGTTCGGGCGTGGACGTGCTCCGCCGCGTGCGCGCCGACCCCGGGCTGGGCGGGTTGCCCGTGGTGCTCGGCGGCCGGCTGCGCCACACGCGCGCGGAGCTGCTCGCCCTCGGCTACGACGAGGTGTTCCCGGTCGCCGCCGCGGATCCCGGGGGAGCCGTGGCGGCGCTGCGGGCGTACCTGGCGCGTCAGTCCAGGCGTTCGACGATGGTCGCGTTGGCGAGGCCGCCCGCCTCGCACATCGTCTGCAGGCCGTAGCGGCCGCCGGTCTGCTCCAGCACCGACAGGAGCGTCGTCATCAGCCGGGCGCCGCTGCCGCCGAGCGGGTGGCCGATCGCGATCGCGCCGCCGTTGACGTTGACCTTCGCCGGGTCCGCGCCGATCTCGTGCTGCCAGGCCAGCACGACGCTCGCGAACGCTTCGTTGACCTCGAACGCGTCGATGTCGGAGACGGCGAGGCCCGCCCGGGCGAGGACCTTGCGGGTGGCCGGGATGATGCCGGTCAGCATGAGGAGCGGGTCGTCACCGGTGACGGCGAAGCTGTGGAGCCGGGCCCGCGGCCGCAGCCCGAGCGCCTTCGCCGTCTCGGAGCTGGTGATCATCAGCGCGGCGGCACCGTCGTTGATCGGCGACGAGTTGCCCGCGGTGACGTGCCAGCCGAGCTCGGGGAACCGCTGCTCCCAGCCCTCGGTGCGGAAGGCGGGCTTGAGCCCGGCGAGGATCTCCGGCGTGGTGCCCGGCCGCACGGTCTCGTCCGTCGTGACGTCGACCGGCACTCCGTCCGGCCCGGGTGCTTTGAGCGGCGCGACCTCGCCGGCGAACTTCCCGTCCGCCCAGGCCCGCGCGGCCCGCTGGTGGCTCCGGGCGGAGAACTCGTCCAGCTGCGCCCGGCTGAAACCCCACTTCGCGGCGATGAGCTCCGCGCTGATGCCCTGCGGCACGAGGCCGTCCGGGTAGCGCGCGGCGACCTGCGGACCGAACGGGTCCCGCCCGGCGGCCTGGCTGCCCATCGGCACCCGGCTCATCGACTCGACACCGGAGGCGAGCACGACGTCGTACGCGCCGGCGATGACGCCCTGCGCGGCGAAGTGGACGGCCTGCTGGCTGCTGCCGCACTGCCGGTCCACGGTCACGGCGGGCACCGACTCCGGCAGCCCGGCGGCGAGCGCGGCCCACCGGGCGGTGTTCATGCTCTGCTCACCGATCTGCCCGACGGCGCCGCTGATGACGTCGTCGATCCGGGCCGGGTCGACACCGGTGCGTCCGACGAGCTCGCGCAGGACGTGGGCATGCAGGTCGACGGGGTGCACCCCGGCGAGCGTTCCGTTCGGCTTGCCCTTGCCGATGGGGGTCCGTACCGCGTCGACGATCACCGCGTCCGTCATGACGTCTGCCTCCTCGCAGATCGGGGATGTGTTCGGTATACGCCGGGTAAGTTGGATTCCACAACTTAGGTGTTCGGCAAGTCACAGGCCTTGACGTGCTAGGTTGGATTTTCAACCCGATGGAGGTGGCATGGTCCGGCGTGGTCGTGAGTGCTCGGTCGCGGAGGCCCTCGAGGTCGTCGGCGAACGGTGGAGCCTCTTGGCGTTGCGCGAGATCATGCTGGGGAACCGCCGCTTCAACCAGATCGCCGAGAACACCGGTGCGAGCCGGGACATCCTCGCCGCGCGGCTGCACAAGCTCGTCGACGCCGGCGTGCTCGAGAAGGTCCAGTACGAGGCCCACCCGCCGCGGCACGAGTACTACCCGACCGAAGCCGGCCGGGCGCTGCAGCCGATCCTGCTCGGGCTGATGGCGTGGGGCGACAAGTACGTCCACCAGGGCGAACCGCCCACGCTCTGGCGGCACGCCTGCGGCGCGGAGCTGCACCCGGTCACCGTCTGCGCCCAGTGCGGCGAGGCGGTCAACGCGCCCGGTACCCGCGCGATCCGCCTCGGAGCCGTCCACTCCTGACCTGACCAGCTCAAGGTCTCCTCGCATCCCCCGCGAGGAGGCCTTTTTGGTGTCCGGGCGTTGACTTGAGACCCCCGTCACGGTAACTCTTGAACGAATCAGTGCAAGAACCTGACAACAGCGCGAGAAATCGAAGCAGCTGTCAGGAAGCCCTCGACGAAGAGGTGCCTATGACGTGCTGCGCCCGCGCGCCCCCGGGATCCCGCCCGCGCGTGCCCGTTCCCTGGTTGTGCCGTCCCGACGCGTCTCCCCTCCTCCCCGGATCCGAGGAACCCCATGAGAACGAAGCGACTCCTGTCGCGCGCGGCGACCTACGCCGCCCTGTCCCTCCTGCTGCTCACCCCCGCCGTGGCCGCGAGCGCCG
>NZ_JAAGNB010001218.1:0-23219 GCF_010550475.1 Amycolatopsis sp. SID8362 | reverse complement strand
AGCCGCCGGGCCGCCGCGGCCGCGGCCTTGCGCTGCGCGGGTGGCAGCCGGTCCAGCAGCTCACCTAGCGCCGCGTGCCGCCGGTCGAGGATCTCGCGCACCAGCGTGCCCCCGGCTTCGGTGACCTCCAGGGTGACGACGCTGCGGTTGCGCGGGTCGCGGCCGCGGGCGACGTAGCCGAGGGCTTCCAGGCGATCGGCCAGCCGCGTCACCGACGACGCGTTGACGCCCATCGCCTCGGCCAGCCGCGAGCTCGGCACCCGGCCGAGGCGGTCGAGGACGAGCAGGAGCCGGGTCTGGGGGAAGGACACCTCGGCCGGTGCCGCGTGCGCGCATTCCCACGCGATCCCGACCAGGACGAGGGTCAGGCCGTCCAGGGCCGCCACGTCCGGGTCGGCGCCCGGGACGGCGTCTTCGAGGGTTTGCATGAAGCAATACTTGCCAACGGCAAGAGGATCGGTCAAGATGGGTGGCCCCCGGGTGTCCGGGGCCTCCTCGTCGTGCATCCACAATGGACTTTCGCTGTTTTGAATTGTGTTGAGGCGCAACGAAATCCGGGTGAACCCCATCGTGCTGGGAGCCGTAGTACCCCGTACAGGCACCTGTCGCACGAGGAGGAAAGATGCCGGATCACCGTGGCATGACGGCCAAGGTCAGGGCCCGGACCATCCTGGTCGTCGTGGCCACCCTCGCAGTGCTCGGCGTGGGCTCGGTCCTGGTGCTGAAAGCGAGCGCCCAGACCGCGCCGGGGTCGACGCAGGCGCAGGTCCCGGCGTACGGGCACGAAATGCCGGGCATGCAGCCGGGCTCGGCCGCCGACATCGCCGGCGCCGGGCCGGTCACCGAGCTCGACAAGACGTTCCTGGTCAAGGTCCGCCAGGCCGGGCTGTGGGAGATGCCCGCGGGCGAGCTGGCGCAGACCCACGCGAGCAGCGAGGCGGTCAAGCGCGCCGGCCTGCACCTGCTCGACGGCCACGCGCACCTGGACCAGCTGGTCCGCGAGGACGCGAAGCTGCTCGGCGTCCAGCTGCCGGACCAGGCGAGCGCCGAACAGCAGGGCTGGGTCCGCCAGCTGACCGCGGCGCAGGGCCTCGAGTTCGACCGGCTGTTCACGAACCTGTTGCGCGCTTCGCACGGGAAGATCTTCGCGACCATCGCCGAGGTCCGCGCGGGCACGCAGAACGACGTGATCCGGCGGCACGCGACGCAGGCGAACCAGACGGTTCTCGACCACATGACGGTGTTGGAGGACACGGGGCTGGTGGACCCGAAGACGATCGCGGACGTCGCCAAGGCGGTGAACCCCCCGAAGTGACCGCCTGTTCGGTGGCGGCCGGATGACATGAATGAGTCATTCATGTCATCTGGCGAGGTGAATGACTCATTCATGTCATCCCGCGCCGGGCGCCGGGCGGCGGCAAGGTCGCCGGACCGAGATGGCCGCTGGGCGGTGCGAGTAGCGCCGGGGCGGGGTCCGGATGCCATGAACGACCCTTTCATGTCATCCGGCGCCGGGGCGGCCGGAATAACGCCGTCAGCGGGCCGGGGGGACGATGCCGTACTCGTGGATCTTCCGGTAGATCGTCGCCCGTGAGATCCCCAGCAGCTTCGCCGCCCGCACCTTGTTGCCGTCCGCGTCCTCCAGGCAGCGCACGATCGCGTCCCGCTCGATCGACTCGAAGCGGTTGAGCGGCCGCCGAGCCACCGCGTGGAACTCCGCCGGGAGGTCGCCCGGGCGGATGGTGCCCGCTCGGCGGCGCTGGGCGACCGTGCGCAGCACCGCGTACAGCTGCCCGGTGTTGCCCGGCCACTCCGCGCGCATCAGCAGGTGCAGGGCCGCCGCCGAGCACGTCAGGCGGCCGCCGTAGCCGAGCTTGCTCAGGACCAGGGGGACCAGCTCGGCGAGGTCCTCGACGTGGTGGCGCAGCGGCGGGACCCGGACCGTGCGCGGGAACGCCTTGAGCAGCTCCGCCAGCCTCGGCTCGGTCTCCGCTTCGGGGACCAGCGTGAGCACGACCCAGGGCGCCACCGGGCTTTCGCGGAGCCGGCGCAGCACCGCCGCCAAGGCGTCCGGGGCCGTCAGGCGGTCGGCGTGGCGGATCACCAGCGTGCGGATCGGGGTCTCGGCGTGCTCGCGCAGCAGGGCGTCGCCGTCCAGGGGGTCGGCCGCGTCGACGGCGACCAGGCGGGCCGCCGGGTGGTGGCGCTGGTGGAGGCCCTTGGCCAGGGTCAGCTTGCCCGTGCCCGGCTCGCCCTCCAGCGCGACCCACTCGCCGCGCTGGTGACCCGCGTCCAGCTCGTGCCCGCAGCGCAGCCACAGCGGCGCCGAGCCGACCACGCCCGGCAGGTACATCGGCAGCATCGGCGTCGATGCGGCCAGCGTCTCGTCGGCTTCGATCAGCTTCACGGACAGGACGCCGCCCGCGGTGTCGGTCTCGCGCTGGCCCGGGACGCGGCGGCAGAACACCCGGACCCGTAGGCCGCTGGACAGCGACAGCGTCGCCGGGGTCCGGCGTCCTTCGGCCAGCGCCTCCGTGGCGTGGCCGAGCAGCACGGACTGGTCGGCCGGGTCGAGCAGCTGGCGGGCCCGGTCGTTCATCATCACGATGTCGTCGTTGAACGCCAGCACGATGCCCGTCCACCGGCGGCACGTCTGCAGGTAGGCCTGGAAGAGGATCATCTCGCGCAGGTCGCTGTGCCGCAGCAGGGCCTGGCGGATCTGCTCGGCGGTCGAGCGGGCCAGCGCGATGAGCAGGCCGCCCGCGTCCTTGTGCCAGCAGGTGAGGTCGACCGCGCCGACCTTCTTGCCCGAGATCGGGTGGTGGATCGGGACGCCCGCGCACGCGAGGTTCTCCAGGTGCTCGGCGTAGTGCTCGTGGCCGAACACCGTCGTCGCGCGCCCGTCCTCCAGCGCGGTGCCGATGCCGTTGGTCCCGACGGACTGCTCGCCGTAGCTGAACCCCGGCACCAGCTCGACGCGCTCCAGGTGCCGCCGCAGGTCGGCGTCGCCGGTCCGCTGGGTGAGCACGACCCCGGCCGGGTCGGTGAGGATGAGGCTGATCGGCTGGCCCTCGAACTGCTCGCCGAGCTTGTGCAGCACCGGTTCCGCGCCGCGCATCAGCGGGATGTCGAGGTTCTGGTCGCCGAGGTAGAGCGGGTCGATCCGGTCGGCCTCGACGCGGAACTCCCGCGAGCGCCGCCACGACGCCAGGATCGTTTGCCGCACGACCCCGGGGGACACCGTCTCGGCGGTCAGGAAACGCACCCGGCTGCGGGCGAGCTCGTCGTCGGCGAGCAGGGTTCCGGGCGCGTTCTCGTCCACGTGACCTCCAGCTTCCCGCGGCCCACGTGGGTGCGGGCACACCCGTTGTGCCGCCCGTCCAGCGTAAGCGTCTCCCGCCGGCGCCGGTGTCTCAAATTGAGACGCTCCCGCCCCCGCGGCGGCGGTGCCATGGGGGCATGGCCGCCGAAACGTACAACCCCTGGACGATCGTCAACCTGGTCTTCACCCACCTGGCGGAGGCGGGCCTGCACCCGACGCTGGGCGCGGAAGGCCACCCCGGAGAACCCGCCGCCGCGCTCCTGCGCGCGCTCGGCATCGTCCCGACGGTCGAGGGCGACGCGCGCGTGCAGGCCGGCGTCCACGAGGAGCTGGCCGCCTTGCGCGCGCGAGTGCTCGGCCCCGGCGAAACGCCCTGAGCAGCGGTTCTGTCTCAGATTGAGACCCGCGTCACTCGCGGGCGCCCCTTCAATGGTCAACGCAGGACGCCCCGGGCGGCGAGCCACGGATGAAGGAGCTGATCCATGAGTCGCCAGAGTGTGGCGAAAGCCCACCAGAAGATCCAGGAGCTGTCGTGGGAACCGGCGTACCACACCCCGGTCTCGCACTACGGCACCGACTACACCTTCCAGAAGGCCAAGAAGAAGGACCCGCTGAAGCAGGTCCTCCGCTCGTACTTCCCGATGCAGGAGGAAAAGGACCACCGGGTCTACGGCGCCGAGGACGGCGCGATCCGCGGCAACATGTTCCGCCAGGTCCAGGAACGCTGGCTGGAATGGCAGAAGCTGTTCCTGAGCATCATCCCGCTGCCGGAGATCTCCGCGGCCCGCGCGATGCCGCTGCTGTTCCGCACGGTCCCGAACCCGGAACTGCACAACGGCCAGGCGATCCAGATGATCGACGAGGTCCGGCACTCGACGATCCAGCAGAACCTCAAGCGCCTGTACATGCAGAACTACATCGACCCGGCGGGCTTCAACTCGAGCCTGCGCAACTTCCAGAACGACTACTGCGGCACGATCGGCCGCCAGTTCGCCGAAGGCTTCATCACCGGGGACGCCATCACCGCGGCGAGCATCTACCTCACGATCGTCGCCGAAACGGCGTTCACGAACACGCTGTTCGTCGCCATGCCGGCCGAGGCCGCCGCGAACGGCGACTACCTGCTGCCCACGGTGTTCCACTCGGTGCAGTCCGACGAATCCCGCCACATCAGCAACGGCTACGCGACGCTGCTGATGGCCCTGTCGGACGAGAGCAACCACCAGCTGCTCGAACGCGACCTGCGGTACGCGTGGTGGAACAACCACGCCGTCGTCGACGCCGCGATCGGCACGTTCATCGAGTACGGCACGAAGGACCGCCGCAAGGACCGCGAAAGCTACGCGGAGATGTGGCGCCGCTGGATCTACGACGACTACTACCGCAGCTACCTCGTCCCGCTGGAGAAGTACGGGCTCGTGATCCCGCACGACCTCATCGAAGAAGCCTGGAACCGGATCTGGAACAAGGGCTACGTCCACGAGGTCGCGCAGTTCTTCGCCACCGGGTGGCTCGCCAACTACTGGCGGATCGACCCGATGACCGACGAAGACTTCGAGTGGTTCGAGTACAAGTACCCGGGCTGGTACGACAAGTACGGCAAGTGGTGGGAGAACTACGCCCGCCTCGCGACGCCGAACGGGCACCACCCGATCGTCGCCGAAGACGTCGGCTACGTGTACCCGCACCGCTGCTGGACGTGCATGGTGCCGTGCCTCATCCGCGAGGACATGGTGGTCGACCAGGTCGACGGCCAGCACCGGACGTACTGCTCGGAGACGTGCCGCTGGACCGACGCCGAGGCGTTCCGGCCCACCTACCAGGGCCGCAACACCCCGAACATGGGCCAGCTGGTCGGCGCCCGCGAATGGGAGACGCTCTACCACGGCTGGAACTGGGCCGACGTCGTCTCCGACATGGGCTTCGTCCGCGACGACGGCAAGACCATGGTCGCGCAGCCGCACCTGAACCTCGACCCGAAGAAGATGTGGACGCTCGACCACCTGCGCCGGATGCCGGAGGTGCAGTCGCCGAACGTGCTGCTGAACCAGATGACCGACGAGCAGCGCGCCGCCTTCGTGGCCGACTACAACCGCCAGGGCCCCGCCGGGCGCCCGGCACCGCAGACGGCCTGACGAGACGGGAAGGGCCTGGCATGGCGGAAAAGCACCGCGTCCGGTTCGAGCCGGTCGGGATCGAAATCGACGTCGACGAGGACACGACGATCCTGCGCGCCGCCGCCGAGCAGGGCGTCATGCTCATGCACGGCTGCAAGGAAGGGCAGTGCGCGGCCTGCAAGTCGTTCATCCTCGACGGCGACGACGTCGAACACGACCGGTACTCGACCTTCGCGCTCCCCGACTACGAAAAGGAGGAAGGCTTCACGCTGCTGTGCCGGGCCCACGCCTACGAGGACCTCACGATCGAGCTGCTCAACTACGACGAGGAGATGATCCAGTCCGGGCTGCCGATCCAGGAGACGACGGCCGAGGTCGTCTCGAACGAGCACGTCACGCACGACCTGCGGCACCTGGTGGTGCGGCTCGACGAGGAACTGAAGTTCTTCCCCGGGCAGTACCTGGACTTCGCGGTCCCGGGCACCGAGGAGACGCGGTCGTTCTCGATGGCCAACACCTCGGCGCGCGACGGGCGGCTCGAGTTCGTCATCAAGATCTACCCCGACGGGCTGTTCTCCCGGTTCCTCGACGCGCAAGTCGCGGTCGGCGACCGGCTCCGGGTGACCGGCCCGTTCGGGGTGTTCACCCTCCGGGACAACCCGGGCGCGGACCTGGTCTTCGTCGGCGGCGGTGCCGGGATGGCGCCGATCCTGGCGCTGCTGCGGTCGATGGCCGAGCGCGGCCTCGACCGGAAGGCGGTCTTCTACTACGGCGCCCGCCGCCGGCACGACCTCTGCTTCGAGGCCGAGCTGCGGGAGCTGGAGGCGAAACTGCCGTCGTTCCGTTACGTACCAGCGCTTTCCGAGCCGGGTGACGACGGCTGGGACGGCGAGACCGGCCTGATCACCGACGTCCTGCGCCGGGCCGGCCTCGACCTCACCGGAGCCGACGCCTACGTCTGCGGACCGCCGCCGATGGTGGAAGCCGCGCTGGAACTGCTGCCCGCGCTCGGCGTCGCCGACAAGCGCGTCTTCTACGACAAGTTCACCACCACGGGCGAAGGGTAAGGAACCCATGACAGCCACCCAAGAACGCAGCGTACCGAAGCCGACGTTCACCGACGCCGAAGCGGGCGCCAAGGTCTTCCCGGACTCCACCGCCCGCCAGTACAACTACTTCACCCCGGCCAAGCGCAAGCAGAGCCACTACGAGGACGTCACCGTCGAGGTCCAGCCCGACCCGCGGCACTACCTGTCCCAGGGCTGGCTCTACGCCTTCGCCGACGGCAAGGGCGGCTACCCGCTCGAGTGGACCGCGCTCAAGGCGTGGGGCTCCGACCGGCCGCTGCCCGAACGCGGCCCGGGCTCCGGCGGCAAGGGCTACGACTGGCCGGCCCACGGCTGGCACGAGTTCCGCGACCCCAACGAGGAGTGGGAGCTCACCCTCTACCGGTACAACGCGAACGTCGTGCGCCAGCTCAACCAGAACATCGACGCCGCGCGCCAGGCCAAGGCGTTCGAGCAGTGGAACCGCAACTGGGTCGACTTCGTCGCCAAGCACGTCGGCGCGTGGATGCACGTCGACCACGGTCTCGGGTTGTACCTGTTCGCCAACGCCAACCGCCGCGCGCCGACGAACATGCACAACAACGCGATCTCGGTGAACAGCATGCACCGGATCCGCGCGGCGCAGGACCTGGCGCTGTACAACCTGACGCTCACCGAAGAGGTCGAGGGCTTCGACGGCACGGCTCATCTGTCCACTTGGAACGAAGACCCGGCGTGGCAGGGCGTGCGGGAGACCGCCGAGCAGCTGACCGGGATCTGGGACTGGGGCGAGGCGATCTTCGCCGCGAACGTCGTCTTCGAGCCCCTCGTCGGCGAGCTGTTCCGCAGCAACCTGGTGCAGCAGGCCGCGCCCGCCAACGGCGACTTCGTCACCCCGACGCTGATCGGAGCCGAGGAGTTCGACTTCTCCGAACGCGACCTCCGCTACACCAAGCCGCTGTTCCACCTGCTGATCAACGACAAGGAGTTCGCCGACCACAACAAGGCGCTGCTGCAGAAGTGGCTCGAGGACTGGGTGCCGCGGAGCATCGCGGCCGCCCGCGCGCTGCAGCCGCTGTGGTCGCAGCCCGACGCCAAGCCGATCCGGTTCGAGGACGGCCTCGACCGCGTGAAGAGCCGGTTCGCCGGAATCCTGTCCGAATTGGGCCTCAAGGCACCCGAGGAGCTGGGCCAGTGACTGTCTTCAAAACCGCGGAAAGCCCGTACAAGGCCGACAACACCGCGTCCAACATGTGCGGCTTCACCCTGATGAACAACCAGGTCGGCGCGATCATCGCCGAAGTCATGGCCGCCAAGGACAACGTGACCGTGACGCCGCTGCCCTCGATGATCCGCGTCGACGCGGTCGGCCGCACGGACGTGGTCTACGCCGAGGTCGACGAGGCCGCCGGCGAGGAAGAAGGCTGGTTCAACGCGGCGGAGTTCGAGGAGAGCATGTCCACCCACTACGGGCGGATGATCCACGAAGACGACCGCACGATCATGTTCGCCAATCCCGAGGACGCGGCCGAGTACCTCGACTTCGACCTCAAGCCCGTCAAGTAGCTGAAAGCACTCGGTCCCGCTCAGGAGGATCAGACAATGTACGAAAAAGACGGCGAAAAGTACTTCGTGGTGGACGCCCACACCCACTTCTGGGACGCCAGCCCGGACAACTGGGTGCAGGGGCAGGAGGAATACGCCAAGGGCTGGATCGAGTGCTTCCACGCCTACCAGGGCCTGGGCCCGAAGGAGACGCACTGGCCGATCGACCGGTTCCAGAAGTACTCCGAAGAGCTGATGATGCACGACCTGTTCGAGGTCGGGCACGTCGACACCGCCATCTTCCAGCCGACGAACCTGCGGCAGTGGTACAAGAACGGCTTCAACACCACCGAAGCCGACGCCGCGCTGGCCGCCAAGCACCCCGGCAAGTTCCTCGTGAACACCACCTTCGACCCGCGTGAAGGCGACGAGGGCCTGAAGGGACTCGAGGAGCGCGTCAAGCGCTACGGCTGCAAGGGCGTCAAGCTGTACACGGCGGAATGGCGCGGCGACTCCCGCGGCTGGAGCCTCAAGGACCCGGAAGCGGCGCGGTTCTTCGAGAAGTGCGAGGAGCTGGGCGTCAAGAACATCCACGTCCACAAGGGACCGACGATCTGGCCGCTGGACAAGGACGCGTTCGACGTGTCCGATGTGGACCACGTGGCGACGAACTTCCAGGGCCTCAACTTCATCGTCGAGCACGTCGGCCTGCCGCGCATCGAGGACTTCTGCTTCATGGCCACCCAGGAGCGGAACGTCTACGCGGGGCTGGCCGTCGTGGTCGGCGGCCTGATGCACGCCCGGCCGAAGTTCTTCGCGAAGGTCATGGGCGAGCTGATGTTCTGGCTCGGCGAGGACAAGCTGATCTTCGGCGCGGACTACGCCATCTGGGAACCCAAGTGGCAGGTCGAGGGCTTCGTCGACTGGAACATGCCGGGCGACGACGAGCTGTCGGACTTCCCGCCGCTCACCGTCGACCAGAAGAAGAAGATCCTCGGGCTGAACGCCGCGCGGCTCTACGACATCGACGTGCCGTCGGAGCTGCGGCTCAAGGATCCGGAAACGGTCGAGCCGGTCGGCGTGCCGAACTCATGACCACCCTGGTGCTCGGGGCCCGCGCCGCCGTGTGGGCGGCGCTGGGCACCGTCCGTGATCCCGAACTGGACGAACCCCTCACCGACCTCGGGTTCGTCGCCCGCTGCGAGGTGGACGACGAAGGCCACGCCGTCATCCGGCTGCGGTTGCCGACGTACTTCTGCGCGCCCAACTTCGCGTTCCTCATGGTGGCGGACGCCTACGACGCCGTGGCCGGGGTGCCGGGCCTGACCGCGCTCGACATCCGGCTCGACGACCACTTCGCGTCCGACGTCATCAACCGCGGGGTGGCGGCCCGGCGGGGGTTCGTCGCTTCGTTCGAGGGCGAGGCGGCCGACGAGCTGGACACGCTGCGGTACGACTTCGTCCGCAAGGCGGTGCTGGCCGGCACCGACCGCGTGTGCCGGTCGCTGGCCGGCCGTGATCCGACGGCCCTGACGCTCGGCGAAGTCCCGCCGAGCCCGGACCTCGACCGGCTCCGCGCCCGGCGCCGTGAGCTGGGCCTGCCCGCCGAGGACGGCGACCCGCTGCTGCTCGACCCGGCCACCGGGGCGGCAGTGGCACCGGCCGACGCGAAGCGCCACCTGGCCTTCGCCCGGCTGACCCGAACGAGCATGGAGGCCAACTCCGGCGTGTGCCGCGGCATGTTGCGCGCGCGGTACGCGCTGACCGAAGACGAGGAGGGCACGGGATGAAGGCCGTGCGGCTGCAGAAGTACCACCAGCAACCGGTGATCGAAGACGTCCCGGAGCCGCGCGCGACCGGACCCTTCGACGTCGTGGTCAAGATCGGCGGCGCCGGCGTGTGCCGCACCGACCTGCACATCATCGAGGAGCAGTGGGCCGAGAAGTCCGGCGTCGCGCTGCCGTACACGATCGGCCACGAGAACGCCGGCTGGGTGCACGAGGTCGGGCCGGCGGTGACGAACGTCGAGGTCGGCGACACGGTCATCCTGCACCCGACGCCGACGTGCGGGCTGTGCCACGCCTGCCGCGCGGGCGACGACATGCACTGTCCGAACGGGACGTTCCCCGGCATCAACACCGACGGCGGGATGGCGGAGTACCTGCTGACGTCGGCGCGGGCGTGCATCAAGCTCGACCCGGCGACCCAGCCGTCCGACGTGGCCGCGCTGGCCGACGCCGGGATCACCGCCTACCACGCGGTGCGCAAGGCGGCCGCGCACCTGTACCCGGGCACCACCTGCGTAGTCAACGGCGCCGGCGGTCTCGGGCACATCGGCATCCAGTCGCTGCGCGCGTTGACCGCCGCCCGCGTGATCGTCGTCGACCGCAACGCCGACGCGCTGGAGCTGGCGTCCACTTTGGGCGCCGACGAGACCGTGCTGGCCGACGGCAAGCAGGTCGACGCGGTGCTCGACCTGACCGGGGGCGACGGCGCCGAGGTCGTGCTCGACTTCGTCGCCGAGCAGGGCGCCCAGCAGGACGCGTTCGCGATGACCCGGCGCGCCGGGTCGCACTTCGTCATCGGCTACGGCTCGAACATCGAAATCCCGACCATCGACATCATCTCCACCGAGCGCAACATCATCGGCAACCTGGTGGGCACCTACAACGACCTCGCCGAGCTGATGGTGCTGGCCCAGGCCGGGAAGGTCACCCTGCACACGAAGAAGTACCCCCTGGACGCGGCGCTCGACGCGCTGGCCGACCTCGACGCCGGGCGCGTGCGCGGCCGGGCCATCCTCACCCCCTAGGAGCAGGCACATGGCGAAGGAACTGCGGTTCGGCCCGGACGCCCGCGACCTGCTGCTGTCGGGCGTCGACAAGCTGGCGGAGGCGGTCAAGTCCACCCTCGGCCCCAAGGGCCGCAACGTGATCATCGAGAAGATCACCGGTTCGCCGGTGGTCACCAACGACGGCGTCACCATCGCGCGCGAGATCCACCTGAAGAACCAGTTCGAGAACATGGGCGCGCAGCTGGTCAAGGAAGCGGCGATCAAGACCAACGACGTCGTCGGCGACGGCACCACCACGGCGACCGTGCTCGCCCAGGCGATCGTCCGCGAAGGCATGCGGGCGATTTCGGCGGGCGGCAACCCGGTGCTGGTCAAGCGCGGCATCGACCACGCGGTCGGGTTGCTGGTGGCGCACCTGGAGAAGCAGGCGCACCCGGTGGTGTCCGAACAGGACTACGCGCGGGTGGCGGCGATCTCGGCCAACGACGACGACGCCGTCGGCGCGGTGATCGCCAAGGCGCTGCACACCGTCGGCGACGGCGGTGTCGTGACGGTCGAGGAGTCGCCGTCGATCGGGATGGGCGTCGACTTCGTGGAGGGGTTCGAGTTCGACAACGGCTACCTCTCGCCGTACCTGGTCACCGACGCGGGCCGGCTGGAGGCGGTGCTCGACGACCCGTACATCCTGATGTGCGCGGAGAAGATCACCAAGGTGCAGCAGCTGATGCCATTGCTGGACAAGGTGATGCGCGCGCCGCGGCCGTTGGTCGTGATCGGCGAGACGGTCGAGGGCACGGCGCTGTCCATGCTGGTGCACAACCACATGAACGGCACGTTCCAGTCGGTCGCGGTCCGCGCGCCCGGCTTCGGCGACCGGCGGCTGCACAAGCTGGAGGACCTGGCCGCGATCGTCGGCGGCGCCGTCCTTTCGCGACAGTCCGGGTTCACCATGGAGACGATGAGCCTGGAGCACCTCGGCCGGGCGAAGCAGGTGCGCGTCACCGAAAACCGCACGACGATCGTCGGCGGCGCGGGCTCGCCGGACGCGGTCGACTTCCGGGTCGGGCAGCTGCGGGCGGAGCTGGAGCGCGCGCAGTTCGGCGTGGACGAGGACGTCCTGACCGAGCGCATCGGCGCGCTGACGGGCAAGGTCGCGGTGGTCCACGTCGGCGCGGCGACCCCGGCGGAGCTGAAGGAGCTGCAGCACCGGGTCGAGGACGCGCTCTCGGCCACCCGCGCGGCGATGGCCGAGGGCATCGTGGCCGGCGGGGGAGCGGCGCTGCTGCACGCCGAGAAGGCGCTGGAGGACCTGGGGCTTTCGGGTGACCAGGCGATCGGCGTCGAGATCGTCCGGCGGGCGCTGGCCGAACCGGCGTTCCTCATCGCCCACAACGCGGGCCACCCGGCGCACGAGATCGTCGCGCGGACCAGGGAGCTGGGCGACGACGAGGGCTTCGACGCCCTGCACGACCGCTACGGCGACATGATCGCGCTCGGCGTGGTCGACCCGCTGCGGGTGTGCCGCTCGGCGGTGCAGAACGGGGCGTCGGTGGCGGGCCTGCTGCTGACGACGAACTCGCTGATCGCCGAGGAGCAGACCCCGTGGGGTGGCAGCCCGGCGCTGATGACCGAGTTCGGGCCGCTGGACGAAGGCCTGCACCAGCCGTCGCCGGACGCGAGCACGCCGCAGTCCCTCGGGATGGGCCCCTCCGTCGGCTGAACCGCGCCGCGGAGATCGGAGGTCCCCCCACCGGCGTCCTGAGCCGCCGTGGGGGGACCTTCCCCGTGCGCGGGGCGCCGGCCGGTGTCACCCTGGTGATCATGACGCACTACGTTCTCGCGCAGACGGTGGCGGCGGTCGGGGAGTTCGAGGCCAAGGGCTTCCTCGGCACGGTGGGCAAGATCGCCGCGGCGACCGTGATCTTCTTCGTCGCGATCGGCCTGGTCGTGGGCCTGCTGCTGGGCTACTTCATCGGCCGCTCGGTCGGGCGGCGGCAGGGCCCGCGCTGACCCGTTCGAGACCGTGGCGGGCGAGTTCGCGGCCGGCGAGCTCTTCGATGACGTCGCGGTCCCGCTCGCGCCAGCCGGTGGCCACGTCGTCGCCGGAAGCGAGGCGCCGCAGGGGTTGTGTCGTCAGGGCCCGCAAGGCGAGCAGGTCGAGGCCCTCGTCTCCGAGGGCGCGTAGCCGCGCGGCGGCGGTCGCCTGGCGGGTGAAGTGCCAGCGCAGCGGGAGCCAGGTCACGACGAGCGTGAGCACCGGCAGCACGACGATGATCGCCGCCATCCACCACGCCAGGCTCTCCACGGCGTCGATCTGCCGGCGGCCGGCGTCGGCGAGCTGGTTGCCGACGTTCGAGCCGCCGTGCAGGGCGTTGGCGAGGGCGTCGCCGACGAGCGGGATGCCGCCGGCCGAGTTCGCGGCGCCGTCGAAGGTGCCGCGGAGTCCGGTGCCGGCGTTGACGAGCCCGTCGCCGGGGGCGCGCAGCCTCAGCACCTGGTCGTACACCGAGGTTGCTAGCCACACCGCGAGGACGACGAGCAGCACGGCGAGCAGGTCGCTGACGAGCTGGGCGGTGCGGCGGATCGGCCGTTCGGCGTAGAGCTGCATCAGGACGCCTTTCGCGGTGGGGGAGCGCGGCCACGGCAACGTACCCGCACGGCGTCGGCGCGAATCTCGGCTGCGGCGGTCGGTTATGACAGCCGTCATAGTGTGTTGGTGCGCACGGTGTGCTCTCATGGGACTATGACAACCGTCATAGAGATCCGCGAAGCCGATCGCGACCGCGTCGGCGCGTTGGTTGCGGAGTGCTCGCCGGACAGCCTGCGGCGCCGCTTCATGATGGGCGGGCCCGCGGAGCCTGCCGAGGTCTTCCGGCGCTACCAGCGCTTCCTGCTCGCCGGGCCGCCGACCGGTGTCGCGCTGCTCGCGTTCCGGGGCGGCACGCCCGTCGGCCTGCTCAACTTCGTCTCGGAAACTCCGGGCACGGCCGAAATCGGCGTCCTGGTCGCCGACGCGTGGCAGCGGCAGGGGATCGGGAGCGCGCTGAGCCGGTGGCTGTGGACGTCCGGGCGGTGGGCGGGCTGGACCGTGCGGGCCACCGTCCAGGCCGGGAACACCGGTGCCGAAGCGTTGTTGCTGGGCCAGGGCTTCCGGCCGGTGCCGACGTACGAGCGGGGCGAGCGCGACTTCGCGCTGGTCGTCCCCGGCTGGGCTATCATGACGGACGTCATGAAGGAGGCTGTCGATGACGAGGACGCCGCGCGAGCGGATGGTGCTCAGCGCCGCGCAACTGGTGCGGATCCACGGTGTCGGGGCGACCGGCATGCGGGACGTGGCCGTCCACGCCGAAGCGCCGCGGGGGTCCCTGCAGCACTACTTCCCGGGCGGTAAGGACCAGCTGATCGCCGAAGCGGTCGCGTGGGCCGGCGACTACGCCGCCCGGCGGGTGGCGCGCGTCGTCACGAAGATCGAGGACCCGACGCCCGGCAAGCTCTTCGCGGCGATGGCGGGCCAGTGGCGCGACCAGTTCACCGACGACGGCTTCGACGCGGGCTGCCCCCTGGTCGCGACGGTCGCCGACACGGCGGCCACGAGCGACAGCCTCCGCGAAGCGGTCGGCAAGGCCTTCGACGGCTGGCAGCGGCCGGTCGCGACCGCCCTCGAGCAGCTGGGCGTCCCGCCGTCCCGCAGCGCCTCGCTCGCGGTCCTGATGCTCAGCACGCTGGAGGGCGCGATCGTCCTGGCCCGGGCTCACCGGGACGTCGCGCCGCTGGAGACGGTGGTCGAGGAACTGCGCCCGCTGCTCGACGGCGCCGTCGACCGGCGGCGCCGTCGGGACCGAGCACCGCACTAAAGTTCCCGGAAGAACTCCCGGATGTCACGCACCAGCACGTCCGGCGCCTGCAATGACGCGAAGTGCCCGCCGGTGTCGTACTCCGACCACCGCGTCACCGTGTTGGACAGCTCCGCCAGCCCCCGGAGCGCGTGATCGCCGCGGAAGTTCGCTACCGCCGTCGGGACTCCGGATGGGGCCGGGCGCTCGCCCCAGCCGTCCTGGCCCGCTTCCAGGTAGAGGCGCGCCGCCGAGCCCGCGGTGCCGGTGAGCCAGAAGATGGTCACGTCGGTCAGGATCGCGTCCCACGACACCGCCGTCTGCTGTGTCGCCGAAGGGTCCCAGTCCACGAACCACTCCAGGTTCCACGCGAGCTGCCCGGCGGGGGAGTCGTTCAGCGCGTACGCCAGCGTCTGCGGCCGCGTCGCCATCTGTGTCGCGTATCCCGAGTGGGCGTACCACCACACCTCGTTCTCCCGGGCACGCTTCCGGTCCTCTTCGGACAGTCGCTCGAGGTCGCCCGGCGCCGTCGGCACCCCGGCGTTCGCGACGGCGTTGACGTGCACCCCGAGCACCGACGACGGCGCGACGCGGCCCAGTTCCGGCGAGACGATGCTGCCGAAGTCCCCGCCCTGGGCGCCGTAGCGCTCGTAGCCGAGCCGCCGCATCAGCTCGGCCCACGCCCGGGCCGTGCGGCGCGTGTTCCAGCCCGGCTCGGCCGTCGGGCCGGAGAACGCGAAGCCCGGGACCGAAGGGGCGACGACGTGGAACGCGTCGGCCGGGTCGCCGCCGTGGGCGCGGGGGTCGGTGAGCGGGCCGAGGACGTCGAGGAAGTCGGCGACCGTGCTCGGCCAGCCGTGGGTCAGGATCAGCGGCTTCGCGCCGGGTTCGGGGGAGCGGATGTGGAGGAAGTGCACGCGCTGGCCGTCGATCGTGGTCGTGAACTGCGGGAACGCGTTGAGCCGCGCTTCCTGCGCGCGCCAGTCGAAGCCGGTCCGCCAGTACTCCACCAGCTCGCGGAGGTAGGGCTCGCTGACGCCGTACGCCCAGCCCACGCCGGGCAGTTCGCCCGGCCAGCGGGTGCGGGCGAGCCGGTGGTGCAGCTCGTCGAGGTCGGCCTGCGGGACGTCGATGCGGAAGGGATCCATGTCCGGCACCCTCTCGCCCGTATAGGACAGAAGCGGTCCTAGATGTCCGGCAGACTCGCCCCATGCGCGAAACCCGCCTGCTCCGGCTCCTGTCGCTGCTCCAGCTGCGCCGGGACTGGTCCGGCACCGAGCTGGCCGACCGCCTCGGCGTGACGACCCGGACGATCCGCCGCGACGTCGACCGCCTGCGCGACCTGGGCTACCCGGTGCACGCGGCGATGGGCCCGGTCGGCGGCTACCGCCTGGGCGCCGGCGCCGAACTCCCGCCGTTGCTGCTCGACGACGACGAAGCGGTCGCGGTGGTGGTCGGCCTGCACGCGGGCGGCGTCTCGGGCTTGGAAGAGGCGTCGCTGCGGGCGCTGACGAAGGTCGAGCAGGTCCTGCCGTCCCGGCTGCGCCACCGTGTGGCCGCGCTGGAGGCGAGCGTGCTGGCGCTCCCGGCTCGCGGCCCGGTCGTGGCGGCGGACGTCCTCACCGCGGTGTCGGCGGCGATCCGCGCGTCGGAAACCCTGCGCTTCGACTACGTGAGCCACGACGGCCGGGAGTCCCGCCGCGCGGTCGAGCCGCACCGCCTGGTGTCGTGGGGCCGCCGCTGGTACGTGGTCGGCTGGGACCCCGGCCGCGCGGACTGGCGGACGTTCCGGGCCGACCGCCTCACGCTGCGCACACCCAACGGACCTCGCTTCAGCCCCCGCGAACCCCCGGACGGCGACCTCGCGGCGTACCTCAAGCGCACGATGGGCCGGGAGATGTGGCCGCTGCGCGCCCGGCTGAAGCTCTTCGCGCCGGCGTCCGAGCTGGCGGGCCGGGTGGACGGCGAGCTGACCCCGAGCGACGCGGAGACGTGCCGGCTCGAGCTGGCGTCGGATTCGTACGACATCGTGGCGTTCGTCGTGGGGATGCTCGACGTGCCGTTCGAGGTGGAGTCACCACCGGAATTGGCGGACCGGCTCAGGGAGCTGTCCGCGCGGTACGCGGCCGCGACCTGAGGACGGCATGGTCTGCTTGCCCGCCGGGCGTGCACTAGGTGTGCGTCCCGCCGTCCACGCGGATCTCCGTGCCCGTGATGAACTCGCCGTCGTCCGACGCCAGCATCGCCACCACCCCGGCCACCGCCTCCGGGCGGGCCACTGGGTTGCCGACCTCCGTGGTCAGGCCGGTCGGGAGGATCGGCAGCAGGCGGCCGAACAGCGTGAAGTCGACGTCCTGGGGCAGCCAGCTCGCCGCCGAGTCCGTGATGCCGCTCTTCACACTCCCCGGCGCGACGCTCACCGCGCGCAGGCCCTGCTTCGCGTACTCCAGCGCCAACGAATGCGTGAACGCCTGGATGCCGCCCTTACTCGCGCTGTACGCCGCCATGTACGGGTGGGCGAAGGACGCCGACGTCGAGCTGAAGTTCACCACCACGCTCTTGCCGGACGCCAGCAGTGCCGGCAGCGCGGCGCGGGTCACCAGGAACGTGCCGGTCAGGTTCACCGCCAGCACCCGGTTCCACAGCTCCAGCGACGTCTCGTGCGTGTGCGACGCCAGCAGGATGCCCGCCGCGTTGACCAGGACGTCAAGACCACCCAGGGTTTCGAGCGCGGACGCCACCCCGGCGGCCACCGCGGCCTCGTCCGCGACGTCCATCGGCACCGTGGTCGTGGGCAGGTCGTCGAGGCCCGAGACGTCGGTGGCGACGACCCGCGCCCCTTCCTCCAGCAGGCGGAGCGTGGTGGCCCGGCCGATGCCGGAACCGGCGCCGGTGACGAGGATCCGGCGATCGCGCAGGCGTTCCATGGCGATCACCGTAGCCAGTCACGCCAGTGCGGGCACCCGTTCGGCTTCCGGCGGCGGGCCCGGCGGGGTGCCGTCGCCGAACGGGCGGCCGCCGAGCTGCTCGCGGTCGTGCGGGGTCAGCCAGCCCGAGACGTCCGGGCCGAGCGGGACGATCCCGGTCGGGTTCACGTTCCTGTGCACCACGTAGTAGTGCTCCTTGATCTGCGGGAAGTCGATCGTGTCGCCGAACCCGGGCGTCTGGAACAGGTCGCGCGTGTAGGCCCACAGCACCGGCAGCTCGGTGAGCTTCTGCCGGTTGCACTTGAAGTGGCCGTGGTAGACCGCGTCGAACCGGACGAGCGTGGTGAACAGCCGGACGTCGGCCTCGGTGATCGTGTCGCCGACCAGGTAGCGCTGGTTCGCGAGCCGCTCCGACAGCCAGTCCAGCCGCGCGAACAACTTGCGGTAGGAGTGCTCGTACGCCTCCTGCGACCGGGCGAACCCGCACTGGTACACGGCGTTGTTGACGTCGGTGAAGACCTTCTGCGCGACGTCGTCGATCTCGTCGCGCAGCTTCTCCGGGTACAGCTCGGGCGCACCGTCGCGGTGGTACGCCGTCCACTCGGTCGACATGTCGAGGGTCATCTGCGCGAAGTCGTTGGTCACGACCTTGCCGCTCGGGACGTCGACGAACGCGGGCACGGTGATGCCGCGCGGGTAGTCCGGGTCGCGCTTGAAGAACGCTTCCTGCAGCCGCTCGATGCCCAGCACCGGGTCGCGGCCGTCCGGGTCCAGGTCGAAGCTCCAGCTCCGCTCGTCGTGCACCGGCCCGGCGATGCCCATGGACAGCACCGGTTCCAGGCCCAGCAGCCGCCGGACGATCACCGCGCGGTTCGCCCACGGGCACGCGCGGGCGACGATCAGCCGGTAGCGGCCGGGCTCGACCGGCCAGCCGTCGCGGCCGTCGGCGGTGATGCGGTCCGGGATGTAGTTGAGGTCCCGCTGGTACTCGCCCTTGTCGCTCATCGCTTCCTCAGCAGTCGTCGGTCGGGGGAGCGGCGTCGAGCGCCGCGGCCAGCCGGGCCAGCACCGGACCGGCCGTCCGGATCTCCTCGGCGCTCAGGTGGTCGAACACCGAAGCCCGGACGCGGGCCAGGTGGCTCGGGTAGGCCGCCTCCAGTCTGGCCAATCCGGCGTCGGTCAGCACGGCGTTGGACGCGCGCCCGTCCGACTCGCAGCGCCGCTTCTCGACCAGCCCGCGCCGGGTGAGGTCGTCGACCACCCGGCTGATCCGGCTGAGCGACAACGCGGTCGCCGCCGCCAGCGCGGAGATGCGGAGCAGGCGATCCGGGGCCTCCGACAGCGCGACGAGCACGCCGTAGTCGCTGATCGTGAGCCCGGTCTCCGGCAGGAACTGGTCTTCCAGCGCGCGCGGCAGCACGGTCGTGACGCGGATCAGCGACCGCCAGAACGCGGCTTCCCCGGTATCGAGCGCGGACAGATCACCCATACCGGCGACTCTACCGAAAGCTTGCTTGCGCAACCAGCCAAAGTGAGTACAGTGTCGTTGAACCCTCAATCACCCGGGGGTCGCCACTACGAGGAGAGAAGACCAGAGATGACCAGCGCGACCACCTACCCCCAGCTGACCGGCGAATACACCCTCGACGCCGCCCACTCGCGGATCGGGTTCGTCGCCCGCCACGCCATGGTGACCAAGGTGCGCGGCAGCTTCAACGAGTTCACCGGTGCCGCGACGATCGACGGCGACGCGCCGGAGAAGTCGAGCGTCCAGGTGACCATCCAGGCGCACAGCATCGACACCCGCAACGCCGACCGCGACGGGCACCTGAAGAGCAACGACTTCCTGTCGATGGACGAGTACCCGCAGATCACGTTCACCTCGACCGAGATCAAGCAGACCGGCGACACCTCCTTCGACGTCACCGGCGACCTGACCATCAAGGACGTCACCCGCTCGGTGACCGTCCCGTTCGAGTTCGAGGGCTCCGCGAAGGACCCGTTCGGCAACGACCGGATCGGCTTCGAGGGCTCGACCACGATCAGCCGCAAGGACTACGGCATCACCTGGAACGCCGCCCTCGAGACCGGTGGCGTGCTGGTGAGCGACAAGGTCACGCTGGAGTTCGAGATCTCCGCGATCAAGTCCGCCTGACGCCGGGAGCGGGAACCGGGCTCACCGGTTCCCGCTCGCCCGCAGGTTTTCGATGCCGACGTCGAGCGCCGCTTCGAGGTGATCGATGCGGCCGGTCGAGAGCATCACCAGCACGCCGCCCTGGATCCCCGCCAGCAGGGCGGCCGCGGTGCGTTCGGGGTCGGTGTCCGCGGCGACCTCGCCGTCCGCCTGCAGGTGGCGGATGCCGGCCGCGATTTCGTCCTGCCACTGCTGCAGCATTCCGCTCACCACCTTCTGCGCGCCCGGTGTCGCGCGGCCCAGCTGCGAGATGAGCACGTTGAGCGGGCAGTGCTGCCCGCGTTCGGTGTAGTGCTCGACGACCGTGTCGCGCCACTGCCGCCACGCCGTCCACGACGTCAGCCCGCCCAGCTGGGGCTGCTGGGCCGCGATGACTTGGTCGGCTTCGTACTCGGCCACTTCCAGCAGCAGGTCTTCCTTGCCGCCGGGGAAGTAGTGGAAGAGCTGGCTCTTGCTCGTGCGAGTCCGCGCCCGGATGTCGTCCAGCGTCGTGACGGCGACGCCGCGTTCGCGGATCTCCTCCGCCGCGCCTTCGATGATCCGCTGCCGCGTCGCGGTGCCCTTGGCGGTCAGCTTTTTCGTGGCTGGACTCACGAGTCCAATCTAGTCCGATCGGGCGATTTCGGCCCGGCGGGGTGTGAGCTGCCCGGCGAAGGGGGAATCGATTTCCCGGCCGGGGAGGGAAGCATGCTGCTGGACAAGTTCGTCTTCGACCGGGAGCCCGCGCAGGTCCGCCGGGTCCGCGCCTGGGTGCGCGACCGCTTGGACTTGGCCGACGAGGTACCGGACGAGGTCACGGCGGACGTCGTGCTGATCGCGGGGGAGCTGGCCGCGAACGCGGTCCGCCACGCTACGGGACCGGTGCGCGCGCTGCTGACGTGCGCGGATTCGACGGTGTGGATCGGCATCGAGGACTCCGGCGGCGCGGCGTGGTTCGACCCGGCGGCCCCCGATGTGGCCCCGGTCGGCACCGGGTTGGCGCTGATCACGGCGTGCAGCCGCCGTCGGGGACACTTCCACCGCGCGGACGGCGGCAAGACGGTCTGGGCGGAGATCCCGATCGGCTCGTGAGCCTGGACCGGATGTTGTGAATGACTCATTCATGTCGTCTGGTGAAGTGAATGACTCTTTCATGACATCCGGCGCCAGGGTTTCGGTGAGTGGCCGGGCCGGGCGGGGCCGGCGCTGGTCGCTGCGGGTGGCGGCGGGCTGGCTGCGCGCGTCGCGTGACCCCGGGACCGGATGTTGTGAATGACTCATTCATGTCGTCTGGCGAGGTGAATGACTCTTTCATGGCGTTTCGCGCCGGGGTCCCGGTTGGGTCTGGAGGCCATGAACGACAGAGAGGATGGGGGTGAGCACCTCCCGCCAGGGTCTGACCCTATGAACGACTGACCCTTGGGTCTTTGACGGGATGTGTCGGCCCTGGTCGGGAGGTGCTCGCGCACTCACCGGACGGGCGCTGGTGACTTCATAGGAGCCTGGCCAGAGGCCCCATCTCTGTCTTGTCCCGTGCTGCCCGGCTGGTGCGTACCGCCCTGCCCACCGTCAGCAGCAACAGGACGACAATGCCTACTATCGCACCCCGCCCCGCACCACCGCCCGAGATCACCGGCGGAGTCGACACCCACCTCGACACCCACACCGCAGCCGTGCTCAACCCGGTCGGACGGGTCCTGGGCACCCGGCAGTTCCCCGCCGAACCGGCTGGATATACCGCGTTGCTGGACTGGATGCGCACGTTCGGGCCGCTGAGGCGGGTCGGGGTCGAAGGCACCGGAGCCTATAGCGCCGGACTGAGCCGGGCACTGCACCAGGTCCAGGTCGAGGTCATCGAGGTCGACCGTCCCCACCGCAAAACCCGCCGGTTCCAGGGCAAGTCCGACCCGATCGACGCGATCGCCGCGGCCAGGACCGCCCTGGCCGCAGAACGCACCGGGATCCCCAAGCAGCGCGACGGCCGCGTCGAGGCCCTGCGCGCCCTGCGCGTCGCCCGCCGCAGCGCCGTCGAGCAGCGCGCCGACACCCAGCGCCAGATCAGAGCCCTGATCGTCACCGCGCCTGACCCGCTGCGCGAGCGGCTACGCGGCCTGAGGGTCCCGAAGCTGATCACCACCTGCGCAGCGTGGCGTCCCGACACCGCCGACACCGCCGCACCGGCCACCGCGACCCGGCTCGCCCTGCGGTCCCTGGCCCGCCGTCACCAGCAGCTGACCACCGAGATCGCCGACCTCGACCAGCTCCTGCACCCGCTGGTCGCCGCGATCAGCCCGCAGCTGGTCGCCGTCCCGGGCGTCGGCACCGACGTCGCCGGCCAGCTGCTGGTCACCGCCGGGGAAAACCACGACCGGCTCACATCCGAAGCCGCGTTCGCCATGCTCTGCGGGGCTGCCCCCATTCCGGCTTCATCCGGCAAAACCACCCGGCACCGCCTCAACCGCGGTGGCGACCGGCAAGCCAACGCCGCCCTCTACCGGGTCGTGCTCACCCGCCTGCGCTGGGATCCCCGCACCCGCGCCTACCTCGAACGACGGACCGCCGAAGGCCGCACCAAAAAAGAGATCATC
Organism: Amycolatopsis sp. SID8362; assembly: GCF_010550475.1. Classification (NCBI taxonomy): domain Bacteria; kingdom Bacillati; phylum Actinomycetota; class Actinomycetes; order Pseudonocardiales; family Pseudonocardiaceae; genus Amycolatopsis; species Amycolatopsis sp. SID8362. Next base: position 874 of record NZ_JAAGNB010001218.1, on the reverse strand, counting down.
CGCTGCCTCAAACGCTACATCGCCCGGGAGCTCTACCAGATCATCACCGCAAACGACCTCGAACTCACCCCTCGACATCCATAGGAGCATCCCTTTCATGGCGTTCCGCGCACCGCCGGGTCAGTGTGGCGTGTTTCGCGCGTACTCCGTCAACGCGCTGCGGTTCTGCAGATTCGACTTCGCCATCAAGCTGGCCACGTGCTTCTCCACTGTCCGCGGCGAAATGTGCAGCCGCCGGGCGATGTCCTTGTTGCCCATGTTGTCCGCCAGCAGCTGCAGGACCTCGTACTCGCGGACCGTCACCCCCGCCGAACGCAGGCCGGCCGGGAGGCGGTCGGAGCCTGTGCGGCGCTGGCCGACCGCGACGCCCGTTTTGCGCAGCAGGCCGCGGCACGCGCTCGCCACCGCTGTCACGTCGGCCTGGTGGAAGTACTCCTCCGCTTCCTTGAGCCACGTCACCGGGTCGCCCCAGCCGTCGGCCGCGGCGGACTCGGCGACCATGCGCAGGCCGAGGTGGCGGCTCATCGGGAACGGGGACGCCGCTTCGACCGCCGCCGCGACCGCCTCGTCGGCCAGGTCCGCGGAACCCGCGCGGCCGTGGCGGACCGCGTCGCCGAGCAGGACGAACTGGCGGTTCCAGCGCATGCCGCTCACCGCCGCCGGGGGGCGCTCGGGTGGGGCCGTGCCGTCGAGGGCCTCGATCAGCAGGCGCAGGCCGTGCTGGCCCGCCAGGTGGAAGCGGCTCGGCTGGCGCTCCTCCAGGGCCAGCACCTGCGCGAGCTCGCGGCGGGCGCGTTCGGCGTCCTCCTCCAGCAGTGAGCAGAACACCTGGGCCAGCCCGACGCTCAGCACCATCTCCTGCGCGCTGTTGCCG
>NZ_JAAGNB010001163.1:0-7494 GCF_010550475.1 Amycolatopsis sp. SID8362 | reverse complement strand
GGTTGGGGCTGGGCCGGTGCCGCCTGCTGCGGAGCGGGCTGGGGCTGCGGCTCGGCCGGTGCGGCCTGCTGCGGAGCGGGCTTCGGCTGCTCGGTGCGGGCGGTCCGCAGTTCGGCACCCACCACGGCGAGACGACGCCCCAGGTCGTCGATCTCGCCGGCGAGCCGGAGGAGCACATCTGCTTCGGTGGTCATACCGGACAGGGTCACGCACCGGCGCCCGCCTGCGGATCCGTAGCACTACTCAAACCCGGGTCACGTCCTGGTCGCGGCCAGCACCTCGTCCACGGTGGTCATGATCGAAACGGTCTCGGCCAGCGGCATCAGCGGGCTCTCGGTCTCGCCGTTCGCCAGCCGGAGCGCCACCTCGTCGGCCTGGTACCGCAGGCCACGGCCCTCGTCGACGTACTCGAACCGGCGCCGCTCGCCCTCGCGCGGGATGAGCGTGAAGGAGGCCGGCGCGTAGAAGGCGCCCTCGATCTCGATGCGCGCGTCGGTGCCGACGATCGACGCGGTGGTCGGCGACGCCGCGCTGAGCGTGCAGCTCAGCACTGCCTGCGCGCCGCTGTCGTAGCCGAACAGCATCGACAGCTGCGCGTCGACGCCGGTGAACGCGGGCGTCGCCATGGCGGCGACGCGCGCGGGTGCGCCGAGCACCATCGAGGCGAAGGAGACGGGGTAGATCCCCAGGTCGAGCAGGGCGCCACCGCCGAGTTCGGGCGCGAACAGCCGGAACCCGGGGTCCTCGGCGAACCACTGCCCGTGGTCCGCGGACACGGTGACGACCCGGCCGAGGCTCGGCAGCAGCTCGCGGACGTGCCGGATGTGCGGGAGGAACCGCGTCCACATGGCCTCCATGAGGAAGAGGCCCTTCTCCCGCGCCAGCTCGACGAGGTCCCGCGCTTCGGCGGCGTTCATCGTGAAGGGCTTCTCGACGAGCACCGGCTTGCCGGCTTCGAGCGCGAGCCGCGCGTTGGCGTGGTGCAGGGGGTGCGGTGTGGCGACGTAGACGACATCGATGTCAGGGTCGTTCGCGAGGGCTTCGTAGCTGCCGTGCCGGGTGGGGATGCCCCGCGCGTCGGCGAACCGCGCGGCGCCCTCGGCGGTCCGCGACCCGACGGCGGCGACGACGCCGGAGGTGGTCAGCGCCAAGTCGTCGGCGAAGGCCTTCGCGATGCCGCCGGTGCCCATGATTCCCCAGCGCAGGGGCGTGTCGTTCATGCCGGCGAGCCTAGGCGCCCCACTTCGCGCGCGCCCAGGCCGCGGCGAGCGCGGTCATGGCGGCGAGCGCCACCACCGCGCACCCGTTGTCGCCCGAGGCCGAGTTCCGCCGCGTGCCGAGCAAGCGCCGCCACAGCTCCTGCTCGTGGTCGGCCAGGTAGAAGGACGCCGCCTGCCCGGTCGAAACCCCGTCGGGAACGGGGAAGACGAACCAGGCGTACGTCGGCGGAGCAGGACGGGTGCGGCGTGCGTCGCCGTCGGGTTGCCGACTTCGTCGAGGTAGCGCTGGGGTTTCGAAGGAATCGGGATAGGTGATGATCTCGCCGCGGTACGGCCCCGCCGCGACGAATTCGGACCAGCCCCACCGTTGCGCCATCACCACCCCGCCGCCTTCCGTCAGTGACCGATTGTGGCCACCCGCTTTTGGTCCACGCGGAAGGAAGGGAACGTGATCGGGGTGACGAACACGGTGGTGATCTGCGCGGCGCTGGACGTCGAATACCTCGCCGTCCGCGAACACCTGCGCGGTCCCGTCACCGAACGCGAAGAACGCGGTGCCCTGTACGACGTCGGCGCCTTCGGCGGCTGGACGGTCGCGCTGGCCCAGACCGGCGCCGGCGGTACCCAGGCGGGGGTCGAGCTGGAACGGGCCATCGCCGCGTTCCGCCCGCGGGTGGTCCTGTTCGTCGGCGTCGCGGGCGGCCGCAAGGACGTCTCCCTCGGCGACGTCGTGGTCGCCGACCACGTCTACGACTACGAGTCCGGCAAGGACACCGCCGACGGCTACCTCCCGCGCATCAAGACCGCTGCCGCGTCCATGCCGCTGGTGCGCCGAGCCCAGCGGCTCGCCCGCGACTCCGCGTGGCAGCACCGCATCCGGCCCGCGGTCCCGGACCCGGCGCCGCGCGCGGTGGTGAAGCCGATCGCGGCGGGCGGCAAGGTCGTCGCCGGCACCGCGTCGGCGACCGCCCGGTTCCTGGAGCGGCACTGCGGGGACGCGGCCGCGGTCGAGATGGAGGCCCACGGCTTCCTCTACGGCGCCTACGTCAACGAGGGCGTGCAGGCCCTGGTCGTCCGCGGGATCTCGGACCTGCTGTCCGGCAAGACCGGGGCGGCCGACGAGCACTGGCAGCCGGTGGCGTCCCGGCACGCGGCCGCGTTCGCCTTCGAGCTGCTCACCGTGCTGGGCGCGCTTGACACCGAGCAAGCCGAGCAGGCCTACGCGGCCGCCCGCGAGCTTGACCTGAGCTGGGACAAGACGGTCGACGACGTGGTCGAGATCGAACGCCTCTACCGCCAGGCGGCGGACGGCGGCCACGCCGACGCGATGGCCATGGTTGGGCTGAGCGCCGAAGGCCGGCTGCGGGCGAGCGTCCTCGGGCAGCCGTCCGGCGACCCGTCCGCCGCGGACGTCCGGACCGCGCTGCACTGGTACGCCAAGTCCGCCGACCACGGCAGCGCGTTCGGCGCCTTCCACCTCGGCCGCGTCCACGAGGAGCACTACGGCGATCCCGACGAGGCCCTCAAGTGGTACGAGAAGGCCGCCGCCGGCGGTCACGGAGCCGCGCGAGCGAGCTTGGCCGGGCTGCGGCGCCGGCTGGAACTGGGCCTCGGCGCACTCGCGGGCCACGCACCTTTCGAACGCCCACCGTTGGAGCACGACCCGAGCGAAGGGGAACCCATGCCCACCGACACCGAGTACGAGCGCTGGACCAAAGCGGAATTCGGCAGCGGACCGCAAGCCTTCGCGATTTGCCTAGGCGAACTGGAAGAAGCTTGCGGCGGCCGATACGGGGAATGGGGCACGCTGGCCGAAGACGAAGTCGTGGCGGTCCTCAGCCACTTCTGCACCCTCATGCCCACGCAGGCCCACCTGCCCGCGGTCGCGTTCGAGTACTACGACCGGATCGGCGAAGGCAACCTGCGGGCGTTCGCGGCGCGGCTGCGTTCGTCCGGCGCCCCGGCTCCCGCGGAGTGCACCCCCGTCTGGTGGCGGCAGCGCGCCGAAAACCGGGTCAGCACAGTGGAAAACTTCTACGGGTTCAAGCTCTCGGTGCAGGACTACGACTGGACGACGTCCCTGGTCGGCGACCTCATCGAGCAGCTGACGGGCGGTGGCGAACCCGACGCCGGCCTCCGCGAGACCATCCTCCACCTGCGACTGGTCGCCCGCGTCATGACGAAGCGGCGCGACCTGGCCACCCCCGCGGGTTCCGGCCAGGACAAGGCGTGGTTCTCCCTGCTGCTCACGCCGGAGCAGTTCGCGGCGCTCGTCCGCGTCGCCGCCAACGCGTCCCAGGTGACGGACGCCGAACCCGGCTTCCGCGAGTTCTGGCAGCGCGTCCACCACGCCCTCGCGACGGCGAACGTCGAGCAGTTCGAGTAACGGCCCCTGGTCGACGTGATCGACACCACAAGCGACAATGGAGGACGTGACCGCCACCCTGAGCAAGCCCGCCCTGAAGATCGGCCCCTACCAGGTCGATCCGCCAGTCGTGCTCGCTCCGATGGCCGGCATCACCAACGTCGCCTTCCGCCGGCTCTGCCAGGAGTACGGCGCGGGCATCTACGTGTGCGAAATGATCACGGCCCGCGCCGTCGTCGAACGGCACCCCGGCACCATGCACATGATGACCTTCGGGGCGAACGAAAAGCCCAGGTCCATGCAGCTCTACGGCGTCGACCCGAAGACCATGGCCGAAGCCGTCCGCATCATCGTCGGCGAGGGGCTGGCCGACCATGTCGACTCCAACTTCGGCTGCCCGGTCGCGAAGGTGACGCGCAAGGGCGGCGGGGCGGCGCTGCCGTTCAAGCGGAAGCTGTTCGAGGCCATCGTCCGGGAGTCCGCCCGCGCGGCCGGTGACGTCCCGTTCACGGTCAAGTTCCGCATCGGCATCGACGACGACCACCGCACCTTCCTCGACGCCGGCCGCATCGCCGAAGCCGAGGGCGCCGCCGCCGTCAGCCTGCACGCGCGGACCGCCGCCCAGCGCTACTCCGGCCAGGCCGACTGGACGAAGATCGCCGAGCTCAAGGAGGCCGTCACCAGCATCCCGGTGCTCGGCAACGGCGACATCTTCTCCGCCGACGACGCCCTGCGCATGGTCGCCGAAACGGGTTGCGACGGCGTCGTCGTCGGCCGCGGCTGCCTGGGCCGGCCGTGGCTGTTCGGCGAGCTGGAGGCGGCCTTCAGGGGCACCGAAATCCCGACGCCGCCGAACCTCGGCGAAGTCGCCCGCGTGCTCCGCCGCCACACCGAGCTCCTCATCGAGCACGACGGCCACGACAAGGCCATGCGCGACATCCGCAAGCACATGGCCTGGTACCTGATGGGCTTCCCGGTCGGCTCCGAACTCCGCCGCGGCTTCGCGATGCTGTCGAGCATGGCCCAGCTGGACGACCTGATCGCCCAGCTCGACCACGACGCGCCGTTCCCCGAAGCCGCCACCGGCCCCCGCGGCCGCCAGGGCTCACCGGGCAAGGTCACGCTGCCGCACGGCTGGCTCGACGACCCGGACGACGACTGCGTCCCCGAAGCGGAAGACATGCACTCAGGCGGCTGAGGCTCACCCCGAACAGCAGCACCCCGAGCGGCACGTGCACGGCCGTGACGTGCGCGATCCCCAGTACGACCTGCGCGGTCACGAGCGCGAGGAAGACCACGGCGTACCCGATCGGCCACGGCGAACCCCCGCCCGGCTTCCACGCCAGTACCGCGGCCACCACCTGGACGACGGCGACGACGAACACCGTGTAGGCCGCCGCGCTGTGCAGCGAATGCCCGTTCGGCGTGGTGAGCAGCAGGCCGGCGGTGACCGCCGAGAGGAAGACCGCGAGGGTCGGCAAGACGCGCATGAACGTTCCCATGCCCACCCGACGACGCAGCCCCGCGGAACGTGAGGCGATCCCGGTAGATCAACGTTCCGGTGGCGATGATTCCCGGTCTGCAGTGGAATGGCGCTTGAGTTCGATCGGCGGATGCAGCGCTTTCGCGATCTCGGGAATGTCCTCCGGCCGCGCCTTGGAAACGAAGGTCCTCGCAGTCAGCCACCTGCAGAAGGGCCGGACAACCGCCCCGAGTGCGATCCCGCCCGCGGTGATCACCGTCGCAAGCTCGGCAAACCCAGCTGCCATGCTCCACTCCTCGCCTACCTGACCAGGCAGGCGAGTGCGCGCGCCTGACCCGACCAGCGTTTCCACTGGGTAGGCCGAAGCGCCCTCACGCTCAGCACTAGCGACTGTTTGCGAACCGGCTTCTCCCCATCCCGGCGACCGGTTCAGTCGCACCTCCGACACTAGCAAGCCGAGGCCGTGACATCTGTCAGGCCGAAGTCGTGGCGGAAGGCATCCGTCCCGGACCTCCCGCCGCGACAAGCTTTTCGCATGACGAAGAACGGTTCCCCGCTCCAGACCCTGGCCATCGAGATCGCCGTCCCGATCGGCGTCTACTACGGGCTCCACGCGCTCGGCGTCAGCGTCTTCCTGTCTCTCGCCCTCAGCGGCGTCGTCCCGCTCGCCCGGACGCTCCACCAGTTCGCGAAGAACCGCACCCTCAACGGCCTCGCGCTGGTCGTGCTGGTCACGAACGTGGTCGGCATGCTGTTGACGTTCGTCTCCGGCGACGCCCGCATGATGATCGCGAAGGACTCGATCGGCAGCGGCATCACCGGCCTCGTCATCCTCGCCTCCGCCTTCACCGCGGCGCCGATCATGACCAAGACGATCCAGCCGTTCCTCACCCGCGGCAAGGCCGAGAACGAAGCCGCGTGGGCACGTCTGAGCGGCACCCGGCGGTTCGACTCGATCCTGCGCCGCACCAGCGTCATCTGGGGGATCGGGTTCGTGCTCGAGTCCGCCGCCCGCGTCATCGGTGCCTTCACGCTGCCGATCGAAACCATGGTGTGGCTGAGCACCGTCATCTTCGTGGGCACCTTCGCCGTGCTGATGCTCGTCGGCGGGAAGGTCGCCGAGCAGGCGGGCAAGCTGATCGTCACCGACGTCGAGGCCAACGCCCGGCCGCTGGTCGCCGCTTGACCTGCGACAACCCGGGGTGTACAGGTGTGTACATGTACAGCAAGCGGCAGCAGCTGGTCGGCGACCTCACCGACCTGATCCGCTCCGGGCGCCTCGCCAACGGCGAACGCCTCCCCGGTGAGAACCAGCTCGCCCTGCGGTACCAGGTCAGCCGCGGCACGGTCCGCAGCGCGCTGTCCGAGCTGCAGCAGCTCGAACTGATCTCCACGCAGGCCGGCGTCGGGTCGTTCGTCACCTTCGACGGCGTCCAGCTCGACCAGCGGATCGGCTGGGCCCGCGCGCTCGCCGACGCCGGCGCGCCCGTCACCACCGAGCTCCTCGGCATCGAAACCGTCCAGGACCAGGCGCTCCACGAGGAATTCGGGCAGGAGACCTACGTCGCCGTCCGGCGGCTGCGGCGCGAGCGCGACCGCGGGGTCTCCCTGGAAACCGCCACCGTGCCCGCCGTCGGGCCGCTCGCCGACCTCCCCGGCACGGGCCTGCGGGACGGCTCCCTCACCAAGACCCTCGAAGCCGCCGGCCTGGTCTCCGTCGGCGGCGACCAGTGGATCAGCACCGAACGCCTCGACGCCTGCGCCGCGGAGCTCCTCGGCCGCAGCATCGGCGAGCTCTTCCTCCGCGCCGAGCGCACCTCGGTCGACGTCGAGGGGCGGCTGGTCGAGCGGGTGGTCAGCCTGCTGGACCCGGACCGCTTCCAGTTCCACCTCACCTTCGGACACCGGTGAACGCGCGGGACCGGGCGCTCGGCGCGTTCACCGGGCTGGCCGTCGGGGACGCGCTCGGGATGCCCACGCAGTCGATGTCCCGCGCCGCGATCGCCGCCACCTACGGGCCGGTCACCGGCCTGCTGACCGCCGCCGCCGAGCAGCCGGTCGCGCCGTCGATGCCCGCCGGGTCGATCACCGACGACACCGAGCAGGCCGTCCTGCTGGCCCGGCTGCTCATCGACGGCCGCGGCACGGTCGAACCGCACGTCTTCGCCGACGCGCTGCTCATCTGGGAAGCGGACATGGTCCGCCGCGGGTCCGCGGACCTGCTCGGCCCGTCGACGAAACGCGCGCTTTCCCGGCTGCAGGACGGCGTCCCGGCCGACGAAGCCGGCCGCACCGGCACCACCAACGGCGCCGCCATGCGGGTCACCCCGGTCGGCATCGCCACCCCGGCCGACGACCTGCACCGCCTGGTCGACGCCGTCGTCGCGACCGCGCGGGTCACGCACAACACCAGCCTGGGCATCGCC
>NZ_JAAGNB010001114.1:0-6077 GCF_010550475.1 Amycolatopsis sp. SID8362 | reverse complement strand
AGACGAGCTCAGCGCAGCGCGTACCCGCCGTCGGGGTAGAGCGTCGACCCGGTGGTGTACGTGCTGCCGAACAGGTACAGCACCGCGTCGGCCACTTCGGACTCCTTGCCGACGCGGCGCAGCAGCGTGTCACGCGAGTACTGGTCGAAGCTCGCCTCCCGCACCGCGGCGGGCCGCCCGGCCCACAGGTCGCCGTCGATGGTCCCCGGCGCGACGACGTTCACCCGGACCGGCGCCAGCTCGACCGCGAGTCCCCGCCCGAGCCCTTCGACGGCGGCGTTGCACGCGACGTACGCGGGCGCGGCACCCGGTGGCCGGACGCTCGCCGCGCCGGACATGAGCACGATCGACGCGTCGGGCGCCAGCTTCGGGACCGCGTGCTTGACGGCGTGGTACTGGCCCCAGAACTTCGTCACGAACGGGCTGGCCGCGTCGGAGTCGCTCAGCTCCCGCAGCGGCCCGACGGTGTAGGACGCGCCGGGCGTGAAGAGGTGGTCGACGCGGTCGAGGGCCCCGAAGAACGCGGCCAGGGAGTCCTGGTCGGTGGTGTCGACGACCTGCCAGGTCCCGCCCACCTCCTTCGCCGCCGTCGACAGCTTCTCCGGCGTCCGCCCGCCCAGGTGGACCTTCGCACCCTCGCCGGCCGCCCGCCGGGCCACTTCACGCCCGATGCCCGAACCACCGCCGATGATCACGACGTGCTTCCCGGCCAGGCTCATCCGATCTCCTCCACGGGCGTGAACGCGTGCGGCAGCCCGAACGCGGCCGGGCCGAAGGTGGCCAGGGCTTCCGGTGTGCGCATCAGCGGCGGGGTCGAGATGCCGATGACGGTGACGCGCTGGCCGTAGCGCAGGGTTTCGGTGGTGATCGGCTCGGCCGTCGTCGACTCGAGCACGCAGATGAGGTCCGGCACCAGGCACCGCACCGCACCGTCCACAGTGGCCAGCAGGTTCTCGTTCTGGAACAGGATCTCCAGCTTGCTCGCACCGTCGAACGACACCGCCGCCGCGCGGCCGCGCGCGAAGCCCGCCTCGGTGCGACGCTCCACATCGGACACCTTGCCGCGGAACAGCACCCGCAGGTGCTGGTACGGCGTTTCGACCAGCGCCGAGGCCAGCCGGGTGACCGGGTCTTCGTTGCGCTCACGCGCTTCCCGGATCGTCCGGCCGACGGTCAGCGCCAGCGAAAGCGTTCGCGGCACGGCGGTCCGCTTCACGTCGGCGCCGCTCATCGCGTACTCGGCGATGTGCGCGACCCCGCCGAGCCGGATGGTGATCCCGCGGGCCAGCCACTCCATCCGCCGGTTGTCCGCGCCGGTGTCGATCACGGTCGTCTCGCCGCGTTCGCCGCCGATCGCCATCGGCGAGCCCGGGATACCGTATACCCCGAACGTCTCCATCTGCAGCTCCGGGAACGCCCGGCCCATGCCGTCGGCGTCGACCACCGGCAGCCCGAGCCGGGCGCCGACGATCAGCGGGATCATCGAATTGATGCCCCCGCACTCGATCGGCATGGTCGCGTCCGCGCGCTTCCCGAGGTGCTTCTCCAGCGTTCGCAAAGCCAGCACGGGCTCGGCGCCGTTGGGCAGCTTCTCGTGCACCACGGTCGGCGCGCCCATCTGCGCGGTCGGGATCACCAGGGCGTCGTCGGCCACTTCGGCCGGGTCGAGGACCGTGATCGGCCCATGCTCGCGGATGGCCTCGCGCACGAGCAGCCGCCCGACGTACGGGTCGCCGCCCCCGCCGGTGCCGAGTACGGCGGCGCCGCGGGCGAGGTCGGGCAGGTCGTCCTCGGTCAGGGTCCAGCTCACCCGGCCACCCCGATCGGGTCGATGTCGTAGCCGAAGTACCGGGGCCCGGCGAGCGCGATGCCCTCCGGCGTGTGCCAGCGCGGGTCGGCGGGCGCGGCGATCACCGTGACGCGCTGGCCGTACCGCAGGCCTTCGGTCGTCACGGCCTCGCCGGATTCACGCTCCAGCGTGCAGATCAGGTCCGGCACCGACGCCTGGACGACGCCGTCGCGCTCGGCCACCAGGTGCTCGTTCTGGAAGCGCAGCACCAGTTCCGCGCCCGTGTCACCGTCCATTCCGGACAGTTTCGCCTCGCCGCGGGCGAACCCGGTGACCGTCCGGCGCGCGACGTCGACGACCTTGCCGCTGAACAACCGCCGCCCACCCAGCCGGGAAACGACCCGCGCGACGGGGTCCTCGTGGGCGGCGCGCGCGGCCCGGACCAACGCGCCCAGTTCGGCGCACAGGCTGAGCGTGCCCGGTACCAGGGATTCCCGCGCCTGCCCGCCGGACATCGCGTAGTTGCTGATCATCGCCGAGCAGCCCATGTCGATCGTCGCCGACCGGGCCAGGCGCTCCGCCCAGCGGTTGTCGACTGTATCCAATACTCCGCGGTTGCCCTTTTCGTCGGCAATCGACATCGGAGTGGCGCGGATTCCATACAGTGTGGGAAGTACCATCTGCAGCTCGGGGAACGCGCGGCCCATGCCGTCGGCGTCGACCAGCGGCAGGCCGAGCTGTGCGGCCGCGACGACCGGGATGAGCGAGTTGACGCCACCGGCTTCGGCGCACGCGATGTGCGTCAGCTCCTTGCCGAGGTAACCGGCGAGCGTGCGCGCGGCCAGACCCACCTGCTCGGCCGAAGGCAGCTTCTCGACCATCACCGTCGGCGCGCCCATCATGGCGACCGGCAGCACGACGGCGTCGTCCGGGACGTCCGTCAGCGGGACCAGCGGCACCGCCCCGTGCGCGCGCACCGCCGAGGAAGCCAGCAGCCGCCCGATGTACGGGTCGCCACCGCCCCCGGTGCCGAGGATGGCGGCACCGCGGGCGATGTCGTCGAGGTCGTGTCCGGTGATCTCGCGCATCACGCCCCCAGCTGCAGGTCGCCGACGGCCTTGACGCGGATGCGCGTGGCGTTGCCGGGCAGGTACGGGATGGGCACCTCGTCGAAGTCGACGATGCCGACCGACGCCGGCGACGCACCGGCGGCGACCGCGCGGTCGACAGCCTCCTGCTTCGCCTCGTCGACGACGGCTTCACGGCGGCCGGGTTCGATCACGTAGACACGATCCACTTCACCGCCGATCTGGGCGATGGCCGCGCCGATCGCGTTGGCCACCGCGTAGTTCTCCGGCCGGTGCACCTCGCCGCAGCCGGCCAGCTCGTCCGGCAGCAGCACCGAGCCACCGCCGACGGCGACCACCGGCAGCGGTTCCGCGGACGTCCGCATCCGTTCGACCACATCGGACACGTCCGCGGCGATGCGATCCAGCGCCGCCCGCACCAGCGAACGGTCCAAATGCGACACCAGCGACGGGTCGCCGATCTCCGCGCGCCCGGCGGCGACCGCGATGTCGGTCGCGGTGAGAGTGTCCCCGCCGAAGACCAGCGCCTTCGACGTCAGCTCGTAGCCGACCGAATCCGGGCCCACGGTGACGTTCCCCCGCACCCGGCTGCCGCCGCCGATGCCGATCGACAGCACGTCCGGCATCCGGAAGTTGGTGCGGATGCCGGCCACGCTGACGTCCGTGGTCGCCTCGCGCGGGAACCCTTGCCGCAGCACGCCGACATCCGAAGTCGTGCCACCGACGTCGACCACCGCGCAGGTGTCCAAACCGGACAGCACGGCCGCGCCGCGCATCGAGTTCGTCGGCCCGGACGCGAACGTCGCCACCGGGTACCGGCGGGCGAAGTCGACGTCCATCAGCGTGCCGTCGTTCTGGCTCAGGTAGAGCGGCGCGGTGATGCCCGCGCCGGTGACCGACGCGGACAGCCCGTCGACGATGTGCGCGGCCAGCTCGCGCAGCGCCGCGTTGATCACCGTCGCGTTTTCCCGCTCCAGCAAGCCGATCCGGCCGATCTCGTGGGACAGCGAGATCGCGACGTCCGGCAGCTGCGCGCCGATGATCTCGGCCGCGCGGGCTTCGAACTCGGCGTTGACCGGGGAGAAGACCGAGGTGATCGCGACGCTGCGCACCCCGGCCGCCCCCATGTCGTCGGCGGCTTTGCGCAGCTCGCTCTCGTCGAGCTCCGCGATGTGGCGGCCGTCGAACTCGTGTCCACCGTGGACCAGATAGCTGCGCCCCGACACCGCGTCGACGAGCCGCTGCGGCCAGTCGACCATCGGCGGCAGCGACGCCCCGGCCGGCAGGCTCAGCCGCACGGCCGCGGTCGGCGCGAGCCGGTGGGCCTCGACGAGGGCGTTGATGAAGTGCGTGGTGCCGATCATCACCGCCCGCACCGCCGCCGGGTCGAACGCGCGTTGCCGCTGCAGGCCGTCGATCGCGGCGACGATGCCCGAGGTGACGTCCGCGGTCGTGCTGGTCTTGACCGAGGCGAGCACCTGACGGCCGTCGAGCAGGACAGCGTCGGTGTTGGTGCCGCCGACGTCGATGCCGATGCGCACGAAGGGTTCTCCTTTTCAGACTGCGGGAGCGGGCTCGGCGTCGGCGGTCCGGCTGCTGCCGATCCCCCGCACGAGCCCGAGCTTCCCGGCGACGACGTACAGGACGAAGGCGACGACGAGCGAGTTGATGCTCGGCAGGCCCCAGTCGACGAACTCGCCGAACAGCGCGGCGGCGATCCAGACGACGATGGTGGCGGGCACCCACACCGGCGCGTCCTCGGGCACGGTTCCCCGCGCCCGCGCGGCTTCCAGGTCCCCGCGCCACTTCTTCACGACGAAGTACTCGGCGACCATGATCCCGGCGATCGGCGGGAACGCGACGCCCAGCACGGTCAGGAAGTCGGTGAACTTGGCCAGGATCCCCGCCGCGGCGAGCAGGCTGCCCGCGACGCCGAGCACGGCCGTCACCAAGCCGCGGTGGGCTTTGCGCCCGGACACCGTGCCGATGAAGTTCACGACACCCAGGCCCGACGAGTACAGGTTCCAGTCGTTGATCTTCATCGTGCCGGCGATGACGATGAGCAGGCCGATCCAGCCGACCGACGACGTCACGATGGTGGTGATGCCGGCGCTGCCGACGGCGTGCGCGAGCAGGACGCCGGACAACCCGATGACGTACTCGCCGAGGGTGATGCCGACGAGCGTCTGCTTGACGACGTCCGAAGTGGACCGGTTGAAGCGGGTCATGTCCGGGGTGATCACGGCGCCGACGATGAAGCCGCCCGCGACCAGCGTGGTGCCCTGCAGCAGGCTGAGCGCCGGGCCGGGCGGGGCCGAGGAGACGAGCGAGCCGAGGTCGTGGCGGGTCAGCTCGGAGATCACCGACCAGCCGACCAGGATCAGGAACGCCGGCACGGTCAGGTACGCCGTCCAGGCCATGGAGTGGAAGCCGCGGACGACGATCGCGGTGACGAGCAGGCCGAACAGCAGCGCCCAGCCCCACTCCGGCAGGCCGCCGATGAGCGCGACGAGCCCCTGCGCGGATACTGCCGACTGGATACCGAACCAGCCGATGAGGCTGATCCCGATGGCGAGCCCGATGAGCGCCGAGCCGCCGCGGCCGAAGCCGGTCCAGCGGGCGATCATGGACGTCGAGAGACCCTCGCGGACGCCGATGACGCCCACGAGGATGGTGATGAGCTCCAGGATGACCGAGCCGAGCGTGAACGCCAGAACCGCGTTCCAGAAGCTCATCCCGAAGCCGACGGTGGCTCCGAGCAGGAACTGGGACAGGGCGGACACCTGGCCGAACCGCTGGACGGCGACCGACCACCACGAGTACCGGGCGTGGTCCGGCACTCTGGTGAGGGCATAGTCATCGACACCGACTGTTGAGGCCACGCCGACCTCCTAATCCGGAGAGGGGAACGGGTTCCCCGCACCGTAAGCAGCGACTCCGGCGACGTCACCGTGCGATGTGCACAGTCCGGGCGTCCGAGGTGTGCACTCAGGCCAGCGGGTCCACCCCGGTCAGCGTGACACTTTCCGCCCAGAGCCGCCCGGCGGCCGCTTCGTCGGTCAGGTTCGCCCAGCGCTCTTCCAGGAGAGGCCGGCCGCGCAGGCCGAATACCCGCGGTCCCCACAGCTGCCCGCCGGTGACGTCCGGGCCGAGCACCGCGCGGACGCCGGGCCGCGCGCCGGCGTCCTTGCCGTGCAGCA
>NZ_JAAGNB010001062.1:0-10342 GCF_010550475.1 Amycolatopsis sp. SID8362 | reverse complement strand
GGCGGCTCGCGCCGGTGGTCGGCGCGGCCCGGGCGGCGCTGCTGGCCGACCTCGAAACCGCGCGGCCGACCGCCGAGCTCGCCACCCGGACCGGGTACAGCCCGGCCACCGTCTCCTACCACCTGAGCGCGCTGCACCGTGCCGGGCTCGTCAGCAAGGTCCGGGACGGGCGGTACGTGCTGTACCGCCGGACCGCGCAGGCCGTCGTCCTCCTGGAAGGCGCGCTCAGCAGGTGACGTTCGGCGCGATCCAGTCGGCGTACTCGCCGGCCGAGCCGTCCCCGCCGTCGTCGACCGCGATGGCCAGCTGCTGCACCCCGGTGACCGGGAGCGTCAGCCGTTGCGGCTTCACGCCCGGCCGGACGATGCCGGTCGCGAACAGCTCGCGGCCGTCGCCCAGGACGCGGAACGCCACCGTGGCCTGCGGGCTCGAGACGTCGTCGATGCCGTACTGCACCGAGAACGACTTGCACGCGCCCCCGAGGTGCAGCCGGATCACCGACGGCGCGTGCACGCCGACGCCGCTGTTCGGCTGGTAGCCGACGCCGCCGATCGACATCGCGCGCCCGTTGGCGACGCTGCCGCGTTCCACCGGGCCGGACCCGCCGTTCTCCGAGTACAGCCACGGCCGCGTCGACAGGTACGTCGCCATGCCGGCCGGTGGCGCGGTCACCAGGGGCGTTTCGGCCGAACCGGCCGCGGTGCGCGTCCCGAGCACGTTCGTGTAGCCGCCGCTCGCGCCGACCAGCAGCTTCGCGGCCGGAGCCGCGGTCGGCCGGAGCGTGATCTCCCGCGTGACCGTGCTGCCCGGCGAGACGCGCGGGACGTCGACCTGCGCGTCCCCGTCGAGCTGCCACCCGGCAGGGACGGTGATCGTGTACCGCGCGTCGGTGATCGGGGTGTCGCCGTCGTTGGTCAGCGTGACCGTGCCGTCGACCGGCTGCCCCGCCAGGAACCCTTCCGGCAGCTGCACGCCCAGCGTCACCAGCGGATCGGCCGTTGCGGGCTGCCCCGGCCACACTCGGTAGAACACGCTGCTCAGCGCGGGCACGGACGCGCGCAGCGTGCCGGTGCTGGTCAGTTCGGTGCCGGCCCAGAGGTCGCGGACGCGGTAGGCGGGCGCCGCCGCGATGCCGGCTTCGGCGAGGTCGAACGGGATCGTCTGCGCGTACGAGCCGCGGTTGAGCAGCAGCACCGCGACCGAGCCGTCGGACATCGGCTTCTGCCAGACTTCGCCGTCGGACAGGTCGCGGACCTTGTACCCCGGCGTGCCGGACCAGTCCTGGTCGACCGCGATCACGTCCCGGTTGGCGATCGTGTCCAGCGGGAACGACTCGTTGGGGATGAGCGGCGCGTTCATCAGCGCCCACAGCGAGAACTGCGTCCGCCGCGGGGCGGGGTCGAGGTAGCTGAAGTTGAGGTAGCCGGGATCGCTCCAGCCGCCGGGACCGCTGAGCCCGGCGAGTGAAGGCTGCTTGTCCACCGCCTGCATCACGCTCGCGAGCGGCTCCGCGAGGTCGCTCGCGAGCTGCCAGGTGTGCGCGCCCGCGCCGGGTGCCCATTCCCACTGGTGGTAGTTGTTCGACATCGTGTCGATCATCGCGAGCAGGATCGGCCGCCCGCTGGCCTTGAGCGCGTCGCTCATCTTCTTGGCGGCCGCGGCGACGCCGTTCTCGCCGCCGCACGTGTCGTACGCGAGGTAGTCGACACCCCAGGCCGCGAACGTTTGCGCGTCCTGTTGCTCGTGGTCGCGCGAGCCGGGCATCGCGCCGCCGCACGTCTGCGCGCCGGTGCCGCTATACAGCCCGAACTTCAGGCCGCTGGCGTGCACGTACGCGATCAGCCCCGGCAGGTCCGGGTACTTCGCGGTGTCCGGGCGCAGCGCACCGTCGGCGCCGCGCGTCGGCTGCGCCCAGCACCCGGCGATGTTGACGTAGGTGTAGCCCGCGTCGCGCAGGCCGGTGCTGACCAGCATGTCGACGGCGGCGCGGACCTTGGCGTCGTCGATGCGCGGGCATTGGTTCCAGCCGCGGGACCACGAGATCCCCATCGGCGGCTTCGCGGCGAGCACGGGCTCGTCGGCCGCCGCGGGTGCGGCGACGGCGGTGGCGAGACCGAGGAGCGTGAGCAGCAGGACACCGAGTCTTCGCACGGTTTCCCTCCCCCAGGAGTGCGGACAAGAGCTCCAGGGTGCATCGGGGACGAACCGGGCAAGAGGGGATAAGTGCCGTCCCCGGCCGGGTGGCCGGGGACGCCGGGTGGTGCGTGATTTTCCCTTGCTCAGCAGGTGATCGCGGCGTCCGCCCAGTCGGCGTGGTCGTCGGTGTTGCCGTCGCCGGCGTCGGTCACGGCCAGCTCCAGCACCTGCACGCCGGCCAGCGGGACTTCGAGCGGCTGCGCCTGGTCGCCGGGGTGCATGACTCCGGTGGCGGCGAGCTCCTTGCCGTCACCGAGGACGCGGAACGCCACGCTGCCACCGGAGTTCTCGTCGTCCAGGCCGACGAGCGCGCGGACCGACGTGCAGGCCGCGCCGACGTAGACGCGCACGCTCGACGGGGCGTGCGCGCCGATCCCGTCGTCGTAGCCCACGCCGGCGATCGTGATCCGGTGCCCGTCGCCCGCCGCGCTCTCGCCGTTGCTGGTCCCGCGCTCGACCGGGCCCCAGCCGTTGTCCGACGACATCCACGCGGCCTTCGACAACGCCGTCGTCCCCGCGGCCGGGCGGGTGACCAGCGGTGAGCTGCCTTCGGCTGTAAGACTGCGCTGGCCGTACAGTGTAAGGTAGCTCGCCCGCGCGGTGAGCGTGACGCGCTCGCCCGCGGGCGCGACCGGGTCGAACGTGACGTCCTGCTGCCACGTCTTGCCGGGCGCCACGACCGGCACGGTGAACGCGCCGGGACCGCGAAGCTGCCAGCCCGCGGGGGCCGCGATGCTCGCGCGCACCTGCGTGATCGGCGTGCTGCCGTCGTTGGTGACCTTCAGCGTGGTGGTGAGCGGGCGGTCGGCGGGCACGTAGTCCGGGTTCGGCAGGGCCAGCGTCGTCAGCGGCGCGGCGGACGGCTTCTTCTCCGGCCAGACGCGGAAGGTGGCCGAGCCGTGGGCCGCGACGGCCGCCCGGACGGTGCCCGCGGTCTCGGTCTCGGTGCCGGTCCAGAGGTCGCGGACGCGGAAGCTGTGCCCCGCGAGGTTCAGCTCCTTCGCCGTCGTGGTCATCGCCGTGCTCGCGGAACCGCGGTTGAACAGCACGACCGCGGCCGAGCCGTCGGACATCGGCTTCGCCCAGACCTCGGTGTCGCCGTCGTCGCGGATCTTGTGGCCCTGCACGCCGGCCCAGTCCTGGTCCAGCGCGATGACTTCCTTGTTCTCCAGGATCTTCTTCGTGGCCGGGGTCATCGCGGGCAGGTCGTTGCCGGCCAGCAGGGGCGCGTTCAGCAGCGCCCACAACGAGAAGTGCGCGCGGTACTCGGTGTCGGTCATGCCGCCGTTGCCGACTTCGAGCATGTCCGGGTCGTTCCAGCCGCCGGGCCCGCTGTACTTCTCGAGGCCGACCTGCTGGTCGAGGATGCCGGTCAGGCTGCCCCAGTTGTCGCTGATGTCGCCGGTGGTGCGCCACAGTTGCGCGCCGGCGTCGCGGCCCCAGGTCCACGGGTCGTTCTCGCCCCACTCGCAGAGCGCGTAGACCATCGGGCGGCCGGTCTTCTTGATCGCGTCGCCCATCTTCGTGTAGCGCTCGATCGCCGGGCGGCCCTGGTTGTTGCAGTTGTCGTACTTGAGGTAGTCGACGCCCCAGTCGGCGAACGACTGCGCGTCGGCCTCCTCGTGGTCGAGGGCGCCGGGCATGGTCTTCTGGCAGGTCAGCGTGCCCGCGCTGGTGTAGATGCCGAGCTTGAGGCCCTTGTCGTGGACGTAGTCGGCGAGCGCCTTGATGCCGTGCGGAAAGCGTTCGTGGTTGGGTTCGAGCTTGCCCTCGGCCGTGCGGTTCTGTTCGGCCCAGCAGTCGTCGATGTTGACGTACTGGTAGCCCGCGTCCTTCATGCCGGTCGACACCAGCGCGTCGGCGGCGCCGCGGATCAGGTTCTCGTCGATCTCGCAGCCGAACTTGTTCCAGCTGTTCCAGCCCATCGGCGGGCGGTCGCCGACGCGCTGGGCGGCGAAGTACTGGGGTTCGGCGGCGGCGGGGGTGGCCGGGACGACCGTGACCACCGTGGTGCAGGCGGCTATCGCGGCCGCCATTCCAACAAGACGACGCATAAGTCTCTCCAGGAGTGCGCAACTCTGCACAAACTCACTCAGCAATCAACAGGACGGGAGTGACTGTCGTCTACGTCCGTTAGTAGGTAATCCATTTCCCGGGGCGCGCGAGGTAGAAAGGGGGCTGGCCGCCCAGCTCGACGAGGAGCCGCTGATGCCCGAAGGATTCCGCCCGCTCGACGGGATCAAGGTCGTCGACCTGTCCCGCATCCTGGCCGGCCCGTACTGCACCCAGTACCTCGGCGAGATGGGCGCGGACGTGGTCAAGGTCGAGCCCCCGGGCCACGGCGACGACACCCGCGGCTGGGGCCCGCCGTTCGTCGGCGGCGAAGCCGTCTACTACCTGGCGGCGAACCGGAACAAGCGCGGGATCGTCCTCGACCTCAAGAGCGACCGCGGCCGCGAGGCGCTGCGCCGGCTCGTCGCCGATGCCGACGTGCTCGTCGAGAACTTCCGGCCGGGCACGCTGGAAAAGTGGGGGATCGGCTACTCGTCGCTGGCCGAGCTGAACCCGCGGCTGATCCACGTGTCGATCACCGGGTTCGGGCAGACCGGGCCGTACCGCGACCGCGCGGGCTACGACCTGGTCGCGCAGGCCCTCGGCGGCGTGATGTCCCTGACCGGCGAGCCCGACGGCGCGCCGGCGAAGGTCGGGCTGCCGGTGGCGGACCTGAACGCGGGGACGTGGGCGATCATCGCCGTGCTGATGGCGCTGCAGGCGCGGCACACCACCGGCCGCGGGCAGTACCTCGACGTGTCCCTTTTGGACAGTCAGCTGGCGTGGCACGTCTACGCGGCGGGCGCGCACTTCTACGACACGCCCCGCCCGCAGCGCATGGGCTCGGCGCACCCGAGCATCGTCCCGTACCAGGCCTACCACGCGGCCGACGGCTGGCTGATCATCGCGGTCGGCAGCGAGAAGCTGTGGCACGCGTTCTGCGGGGTGCTGGACCTGGACATCGCCGCGGACCCGCGGTTTTCCTCGAACGCTTCGCGGGCCGCGCACCGGGATGAGTTGAACGCGCTGCTGGAGCCGGTGCTGCTGACGCGCACGGTGGCGGAGTGGTCGAAGTCCTTCGACGCGGCGGGTATCCCGGCGGCGCCGATCAACGAGATCGACGACGTGTACGCGGACCCGTGGACGGCGGCGCGCGACCAGGTGGTGCGGCTGCCGCACCCGACGGTGGGGACGTACGTGGGGACGGGGTTCCCGGTGAAGGCGTCCGACACCCCGGCGCGGGCTTCGTCGGCGCCGCCGACGTTGGGGCAGCACACGGCGGAGGTGCTGGCGGAGCTGGGGTACTCGGCGGAGGAGATCGCGGAGTTCGTGGACTGACCGGCCAGTCCCGGGGCGCGAACTGTGCACGATGGAGTGTTCGCGCTCGCCCCTTCGCCCTGGTAGGGATGGGGGCAGGACTGAGGAGGACCGATGTCAGCACAGCACGCCCTGTGGCACCCGTTCGCCGACATGGGCGCGGTCGACGGCGACCGGATGGTCATCACGCGCGGCGAGGGCTCGTACGTCTGGGACGACGCCGGGCGGCGGTACTTCGACGCGACCGCGTCGCTCTGGTACGCGAACTTCGGGCACGGGCGCCCGGAAATCACCGATGCCGTCGCGAAGCAGCTGCGGACGCTCGACTCGTACAACCTGTTCGGCTACAACGCCAACGAGCCGGCCATCGAGCTGGCCGACCGCGTCGCCGCGCTGGCGCCGGAGCCCGGGTCGAAGGTGTTCTTCGGCTCGGGTGGCGGTGACGTCATCGACACGGCCGTGAAGCTCGCGCGGGCGTACTTCGCGCACACCGGGCGGCCGGAGAAGGTGCACGTGATCGGGCGGGCGCAGGGGTACCACGGCACGCACGGCTTCGGCACCGCGGTCGGCGGCATCCCGGCCAACGCGGCGGGCTTCGGTCCGCAGCCGCCGGACTTCTCGCACGTCCCGTACGACAGCGCGGCGGCGCTGGAGGCGGAGATCGAGCGCGTCGGTGCCTCGCGCGTGGCGGCGTTCTTCTGCGAGCCGGTGATCGGCGCGGGCGGCGTGCTGCTGCCGCCGGATGGGTACATCGAAGAGGTCGCGGCGATCTGCCGCCGCCACGACGTGCTGTTCGTCGCGGACTGCGTGATCGCCGCCTGGGGCCGGCTCGGCACGTGGTTCGGCATCGACCGCTGGGCCGTGCGGCCGGACATGATCACGACGGCGAAGGGCATCACCGGCGGCACGATCCCGCTGGGCGCGCTGATCGTGGCCCCTCGGGTCGCGGAACCGTTCTTCACCGGCGCGCCGGGAGCCCCGATCTTCCGCCACGGCGCGACGTACGCGGGCCACCCGGTGGCGTGCGCGGCCGGGCTGGCGACCCTCGACATCTACGAGCGCGACGGCCTGATCCCGCGCGGGCGCGAACTCGAGAAGCCGTTGGCCGACGCGGTTTCGGGCGTGAGCGGGCACCCGCTGGTGGCGGAAGTCCGCGCGGGTCTCGGCTTCCTGGCGGCCGTCGAGCTGACGGCGGAGGTCATGGACGCCGACCCGGGCGCGCCGGTGAAGCTGCAGCGCGCCTGCCGGGACGAGGGTGTGATCGTGCGGAACCTCGGGCGCGGGGTCGCGGTGTCGCCGCCGTTGATCGCGGCCGAGCCGGAGCTGGACCTGCTGGCGGCGGCGCTGCCGAAGGCCTTGGACCGCTTGGCCGCCCAGCGCTGAGGTCGCGGCCGGCGGCGACCCCCGGGTTCGCCGCCGGCTCCGCACCTCACGAAACGCAGAACTCGTTCCCCTCCGGATCCGCCACGGTCACCCAGCTGTGCGGCCCCTGCCGCCCCCGGTGCAGGTACGTCGCCCCGCGGGCCGTCAGCTTCTCCAGCGTCGCCTCGACGTTGTCCGCGCCCACCCAGACGTCGATGTGGAGCCGGTTCTTCCCCGTCTTCCCCTCCGGAACCTCCTGGAACAGGATCCGCCGCGGCGGCCCGTCCGGTGGCGAGTCCGGGTGCCGGATCGCCGCGCCGCTCTTCCAGACCAGCGATCCCCGGTACGTCCGGGTTTCCTCCTCCTTCGCGTACCCCTTCGCGATCATCTCGCGGATGAAGCCTTCGTCCGTCGGTTCCACGGACCAGCCGAGCGTCTCGGCCCACCAGTCGGCCTGCACGTGCGGGTCGGCCGAATCCACCACTACCTGGAAGTCATGCGCCATACCGGCACGTTAACGACCGAGTCCGACATTTTCCGGAGCGCCGGGTCCTCGGGGACGACCGTGAAGCGCCACTTGTCCACGCCGCCGCCCATGATTTCGGCGTACCGGCGGGCGCCGTCGGCGTTGGCGAAGCGGACCTGCTGGCCGTTCGTCAGGTGGGTGATCTTGACCGCCACAACAACCTCCCGAAGTCTGTGGGCCGGCCCGCGGAGCTTCCCCCTCCGGGACCGGCCCGCACAGTAGAACACATGTTCGACCATGCGCGCCAGTGCATCCCCCGGGTAGGGGAGAAATCGCCAAAAGTCCAGGTCAGAGCGGTCGGATCATCGCGACACGCGGCCAGGCGTCCAGGCCGCGCGCCGCCTCGGCGCCGCGGATCGCGCGCAGTCCGGCGCCGATTTCACCGTCCGGGAGGACCCGGAACCGGAGCCGCTCGTAGTACGGCGCGTTCCACGGGACGGCGGCGAACGTCGTGAGCGTCAGCGCCGCGAGACCGCGGGCGAGGGCCCACTCGGCGAGCGCCTCGATCAGCGCGCGGCCCAGCCCGCGCCCGGCGTGGCTGGGGCGGACCGAGACCTGCTCGATGTGCGCGTGCCCGTCGACGACCTCCGCGACGAGGTAGGCGACCGGCCGGTCGTCCTCGTCGACGCTCACCCACGCGCGGCCGTCGGACTGGTACACCGCCAGTTCCGCGACCGACCCGGGGTCGTCGTCGGCGATCGCCGTCATGCCGATGTCGCGGAAGAGGCTGCCCGCCTCGCGTTCGATGTCGATCAACGCGGGCAGGTCGTCGGGGCGCGCGAGCCGGATCACCCCGCCATTCCTACGGGCTCGCGCGGGATTCTCACAGCGAATAAGACGAGATCGTCCGCTGGATCCGGGTCGCGTACCCCTGGAGCGCGGTGATCGCGTTCTGCCGGGCCGCTTCGGTGATCCGCGCGGCCGGCCCGGCCAGGCTGAGCACCGTCGGCCGCCGTCCGTAGGCGTGCACCGGGACCGAACACGCCCAGACGCCTTCGTCGATTTCCCCCGAGCTGACCGAATACCGGTTCTCCAGCGCGTGCTTCAGCTCGTCGCGAACGGCGGTACCGCGCTGCTCGACGATCGACGGCAGCCGCCGGTCGCGTTCCATCTCCGGCAGCAGGGCGAGCAGCATCTTGCCGGACGCCCCGAGCCCGAGCGGCATCGAATGCCCCGGCTCGAACGTGAACCGCATGGCGCGGTCGCACTCGACGCGGTCCGCGCACACGGCGGCGTCGCCGAACTGCTGGAACAGCATCACCGTTTCGCCCAGCTCCCGCGCGGCCTCCTCCATCGACGGCCGCGCCAGCCGGACGAGGTCGTTCGCCAGCTGCGCGGCCCGCGCCAGCGGCATCACCTGGCTGGTCAGGTGGTAGTGCCCGGCGCGGCCTTCTTCGAGCAACTGCAGCTCCTTGAGCAGCGCCACGTAGCGGTAGGTCGTCGCGACCGGGGTGCCGATCGTCGCGGCCAGTTCGGCGACGCTGGCCTCCCAGCGCCTTTCGGAAAAGGCGAGCAGCAGCTGCAGGACCTTGCGGGAACTGCTGGCACCGGGGGTGCGGCGCGGCGCGGAGGTGGCGGGACCGTCGACGGCACTGACGGCAGGCGTCATCATGACCTCTCGGTGAGACAAAAACGACCTTCGCTATCACACGGGGTGAATAAATTAGCACGTTGTGTTAAACGAAAGCCAGCATTCCCACCGTTCGGGGAAACCGCAGTCACTGAGTAATGAACTCGCCCGGTTTCGTCACCACGGGTGACTCGACGTAGAGGCCGCGGTACTCGTCCTGGATCCCGGAGTTGTGCACCTGCAGCGCGAGCGGGCCGACCCGGCCGGCGGTCCGATCGGTGAACCGCAGGACCTCGATCCCCTTGCACGTCAGGGCCGTTCCGGTGAGCGGACAGCAGGCCATCCGCGCGACGCCGGTGGCCTGGTCCCCGATCAGTTCGCACTGCGCCCACTTCTTGACGTCGATGGCCGGGTGGGGCAGCTGCTGGAACAGCCGGCCGCCGCCGTTGTTGTGGCCCGGCCGGTAGTCCCAGTGACCGCCGTTGGGCGGCTGGAACTGGATGGCGCTCAGCGCGTCGCGGACCGGATCGGTGGTTCCCCAGATCAGCACCGTCGGTTTGTGGTTGCCCTTGACCTGCCGGACATTGAATATCCACCGAAACGTGCCGACCTGCTGTTTGTTGTAGTACAACCAGCCGCGCGCGGTGCCATTCCCGTGGATGACGCCGTTCTTCGCCGACCACAGGCCCGGTTTGGACGAAGTCCACGCGCCGAGGTCCGTGCCGTCGAACATCGAGACCAGATCGGGGTCGCCGTAGGGGTTTTCCGCGGCGGCCGCGACCGGCGCGGCCACCGAAGCCACGACGATCGTCGCGGCCAGCACACCGAAGAGTTTCCGGAACATCCTGCCGTCCTCTCGTAGCGCGAATCGAGGGTTCGGACGGCGGATTTCACGCTACGAGCCGCGCCGGCGAGCCGTCAACCGCGGTCCCGGTCACCGGTGAGGAACGGCGTCAGCAGCCCCGGGACGGCCTGGTCGGCCAGCGCCAGCCCGTCGGCCTCCCCGACGTCGAGCACCACGTACTTGCCCTTGCCCGCGGCGACCGGCGCGATCACCGTGACGAGCCCGGCGCGGCGCTGGAAGTACGAGCGTTCGACGACGATCCCGGTCATCCCGTCGCGGCGGACCGCCGCCGTGCCGCGGTCCAGCGAGCCCGAACGCGTCACCAGGTAGCGGCCGGTGAGCGCGTGCCCGAGGCCGCGGTAGCGGTCCCACCCGACGAGCGCGGCGAACGGCAGCAGCACGAGCGCGGCCTGCCACGGCCAGTCCGGCAGCGCGCCGAGCCACGCGAGGCCGTACAGCGCCGCGGCGAGCAGCA
>NZ_JAAGNB010001014.1:0-5287 GCF_010550475.1 Amycolatopsis sp. SID8362 | reverse complement strand
GACCGCGACCCGTGCTGGCCGCGCGTCGCCGGACAGCTCACCGGCCGGCACCAGCGGCCCGACCTCGGCGCGGTCCAGGCCTGCGCGTCGCTGGCGGTCGCCCAGGCCATGCGGCTGCTCTCCCCCGCCGCGCCGGCACCGCCGGTGTGGAACGCGACGCTGGAGATCGACGCCTACGACGGCCGCATCCGCCACCGCGGCTGGCCACCGCACCCGAGGTGTGGCTGCGGCGCGGAACCCCCTACATCAGGAGACGTAGGCCACTAACACCGCGCGAGCAGGCTGCGCGCCGCCGCGTGCGCAGGGCAGAATCGCGGGGGTGACCGACTTCCGCGACCCGGGCGACCGCGACACCGCGATGCCGCGCAAGGGTGCCGCCCGCACCGCCAAGCTCGCCAGCCTCCCGCTCGGCATCGCCGGCCGGGCGGTCGGCGGCTGGGGCAAGAGGCTCGCGGGCCAGAGCGCGGAACAGGTGAACGCGACGCTTTCGGCTAAGGCCGCCGAGCAGCTGTTCGAGGTGCTCGGCACGCTCAAGGGCGGGGCGATGAAGTTCGGCCAGGCGCTGAGCGTGTTCGAGGCGGCGGTGCCGGACGACATGGCGAAGCCGTACCGGGAGGCCCTGACGAAGCTGCAGGCCGCGGCACCGCCGATGTCGGTCCGGCAGACCCACCGGGTGCTCGCCGAGCAGCTGGGCCGCACGTGGACCAGCCGGTTCGCGTCGTTCGACGACGAGCCGGCCGCGGCCGCGAGCATCGGGCAGGTCCACCGCGCGGTCTGGCACGACGGCCGCGAGGTCGCCGTCAAGGTGCAGTACCCGGGCGCCGACGAAGCGTTGCGGAGCGACCTGCGGCAGCTGCAGCGGTTCAGCCGGCTGTTCCAGGCGTTCGTGCCCGGCACGGAGGTCAAGCCACTGCTGGCCGAGCTCGCCGAGCGGATGAACGAGGAGCTCGACTACCAGGCCGAGGCCCAGCACCAGCGTGCCTTCGCGAAGGCGTTCGACGGCGATCCCGGCATCCTGGTGCCGCGGGTGGTGGCGAGCGCGCCGAAGGTCGTCGTGACGGAGTGGGCGAACGGCACCCCGCTGTCCAAGGTGATCGCGGGCGGCGACCGCGAGACCCGCAACCTGGCGGGCCGGCTGCTGGCGGAGTTCCACTACTCGTCGCCCGAGCGCGTCCACCTGCTGCATTCGGACCCGCACCCCGGCAACTTCATGATCACGGCCGACGACAGGCTGTGCGTCATCGACTTCGGCGGCGTCGCCCGCCTGCCCGACGGCATCCCCCGCCACCTCGGCGAGATGACGCGGCTGGCCCTGGACGGCGAGTCCGCGGACCTGATGCGCTTGCTTCGGGAGAACCGGTTCATCAAGCCGGACAGCGACCTGACCGCGGACGAGGTGCTCGCGTACCTCGCACCGTTCACCGAGCCGCTGGCCGAGCCGACGTTCCACTTCACGCGCCGGTGGATGCAGAAGCAGGCCGGGCGCGTGGGCGACAGCCGCGGCAACGACTTCCGGGTCGGCCGTTCGCTGAACCTGCCGCCCGAGTACCTGATGATCCACCGGGT
Organism: Amycolatopsis sp. SID8362; assembly: GCF_010550475.1. Taxonomy (NCBI): domain Bacteria; kingdom Bacillati; phylum Actinomycetota; class Actinomycetes; order Pseudonocardiales; family Pseudonocardiaceae; genus Amycolatopsis; species Amycolatopsis sp. SID8362. The sequence goes on along the minus strand of NZ_JAAGNB010001014.1, from coordinate 3,721 downwards.
GACGGCGGGCTCGACGGGCATCCTCTGCCAGCTCGACGCGGAGATCCCGGCGCGCGGCATCGTGGAGCGCTGGCAGCCCGGGTTCGCCGGCTGAGTTGTCCACAGGCGGGGCCGCGAAGGGGTTGTTGCGGCTCAGTTGTCCACAGCTGCGGGGAAGCGGGTTCCACCCGGTTGGCGGAGCCGTCATGCTCGATGCATGGCTGCTACTCAGTGCACCGATCCACTGTCCCTCAGTAACCCCGGCACCTGCGAGGTGATGAACCTCGAACAGCTGCGAAGAGCCGGGGTGTCCGATCGAAGAACCAGGCGGCTCTGCGGCCCCGGCGGGCCGTGGCGCCGCCTGCACCCCGGCGTCGTCCTGCTGCGCAACACGGCTCCGACGCGGCAGCAGCTGCTGCACGCCGCACTGGTGCGGTACGGGCCGCGGGTGGTGATCACCGGCGCGGACGCGCTGCAGGCTCACGGCGTCAAGTGCCCGCCGGCGGGCGAGATCCGGCTGCTGGTGCCCGGTCACTGCCGGGTGCTGGCGTGCGAAGGCGTCCGCGCGGCCCGCACGTCCCGGCTGCCGGCCCCGGTCCACGTCGACGGCCTCCCGTTCGCCCCACCGGCCAGGGCCGCGCTCGACCTGGCCCGCGAGGAGCCCGAGCCGGCCCGGATCCGGCACCTGCTGACACTGCCCCTCTACTGGGGCCTGTGCGACCGTCAGGAGCTGGTGCGCGAGCTCGACGCGGGCCCCCAACGCGGCACCTCAGCGGTCCGCCGGGTGCTGCGCGCCCTGGACGAGGGCCCGATCCAGGCCCACGGCCTGGCCACCCGCGTCCTGGAGACGGCCCGCCTCCCACCGCCCCACTGGGACGTCACGATCTGCGACCGCCGCGGCCGCCGCATCGGCGAGGCCGACGCCTGGTGGGACGAGCTCGGCCTGGCCTGGCAGTACCGCTGCGGCCCCGGCCCCTCCGGCGGCTTCAGCCACCTGGCCCTGGCGGCGACGGGCATCGTCCTGGTCCGCTGCACGGTCCGCCAGCTGCGCCAGGTCCCCGCCGAAGTGGCACAGGAACTGGCCCGGGCGTACGGCGAAGCGTCCCGCACACCCCGCCCCAGGGTCCGCGCCATCCCGATCGGCTCCTCCGGAGACGCGGCCTGAACCCCCGGCCCCACCGACACCCGATAGCCACCCACCCAACCCACCGACTCAGCGGGAGGCTGGATCGATCACCAATACTCGTCGGGCAGCTTGCCCTCGATGTCGCGCACGTGCTGCCGAGCGCAGTCCGGGCACAGCCACCGCACCGCGCCGCGCTCGCGCGTGGACACCCAAGCGAGCGCCGTAGCCGGATCGTCGTCCGAACGCCGGCGACCGCAGCGGGTACACACCGGCGACTCCGGGGCGCTCACCGCAACCGTCCACAGTGGATTGCCTTGGCGCCGAACAGGAACAGGTCGTCCCGGTGGCCGAGGAAGTCCGGGCTTCCCGGGTCGGTCAGCGCGGCGATCGCCTCGCGGTCATCGGCGGCGAGCCACTCCCCGACCGACTCGGCGAGCCAGCCGATGCGGTGCAGCACGTACTCGCGCAGCCGGTCCGAACCCGGCGCCGGGTGGTCGATGAGCGCGCCGAACGACTCGACGTCCTCGAGTCCGGCTTCGCGGAGCGCGCGCGGCCAGCCGTAGGGCATGGCGACGCTGCCGTCGGTCTCGGCCCGCATCCGGGCGAACCACTCGCCCCGCGCGGCGAGCAGCCGTTGTTCCAGGCCGGGCCGGCCGACGCCGAGTTCCCAGGGCAGGCAGCGCAGATCGAGCCCGCCCTCGGCGATGGCCAGCACTCCGCCCGGCCGGAGCAAGCCGGCCAGCGTGCGCAGTGCTGCCTGCTGGTCGCCGATGTGGTGCACGACGCCGGCGGCCCACACGAGATCGGCCGCGGGCACCTGCCCGGCCAGTGCCGGGTCGGCGAGGTCCGCCCGTCGCGCGACGACTTCGACGGCGTCGCCGGCCGCCTCGGTAACCGCTCGCTGTGCCTCGGCGAGCAGTTCCGGGGTGGTGTCGACGAGCACGACGGTGGCCCCACCCGCGCGGGCGAGTTCGCGCGCGAAGAGCACGCTCATCCCGCCGGCCCCGGATCCGACGTCGACGACGGTCGGCCGGTCCGCCGCCGTGGCGAGCAGCCGCCGGGCGACGGGCGTGAGCGCTTCCGCGTCGAGCGCGTCGGCCATGCGCAGCTGGGCCAGGCGGTCGGCCCAGTCGATGTCGTGGTGGGTGTGTCCGGGCATCAGCCCATTGAACACCAGCGTTCCCACCGCGGATCCGAACGAAGCGAAGCGCGAAGGCCCCCGCCACCCGAAGGTGGCAGGGGCTCCGCGCTCAGTTCTGGTGCTGGTACCGCTCCGCGCGCTGGGCCGCCCATCGGGCTACTCGGTTCCAACGGCGGACGGCACGGGCGCCACCTCGGGCCCGCTGGGCGCGGACCCCCTCTTCCAGGTCCCGTATTCGGGCCCGGGACAGTTCTTCGTAGAGCAACATCTCGCTGATCTCCTCGATCTCGGTCTTCGTCAGCTGCAGCGGTTCGCTGCTGGTGTGGGCTTCGTAGTCCCTGGTAGTGACCGGCTCGACGCTCATGCGGCGGCGCTCCGGTGATCGCCGGCGGCCTTCGCGGCGGCCGGCTCGACGACGGCGTTCTTGCGCGGACGGCCACGGGGCCGCTTGCGCGCGATCACGACGCCGCGCTCGAAGATCTCGCCACCCCAGACGCCCCAGGGCTCGCGACGGGCCAGCGCACCGGCCAGGCAGGCCTCGCGCACCGGGCAGTCGGCGCACTGGGCCTTCGCGCGCTCGAGCTCGGCCGGGGACTCCGCGAACCAGAGGTCCGCGTCGCCCGAACGGCAGGGCAGCGCCACGTCGGGGACGGCGATCGGGTCGAGCAGGTCGGCGAATATTGCCTCGCCGGAGGCGTAGGCGACGGCGGATGACATGGTGGTTCCTCCTTGTGTCGTACGGGTTTTCGAGTGGGTGCTGGAGCTGGGCAACGCTGTTCCTCTTGGGTTGTGCAGCCAAAAACACGAAGGCCGCGGATCCGGGTTTTCCGGTTCCGCGGCCTTCGTGAGCCTCGTGTCCTGACTAGGTCAGGAACTTCGCTCCCGTATCGACAACGGAACACGGAACTGCTTGATGGTCGGCAGATCGGCCTGCGGGTACGCGGCGAGAACGCCCTGCGTCCCGAAGACGACGACACCGGTGGCCCAACGCCGCTCGACACGGCGCATGCCACGGACCCCGTGCGCGCTCACGGACACACCAGTGCCCGGGCGCTGAGCGGCCGCGACTTCCGCGGCGCAGGACAGACGGGTGCCCGGGTTCGTGAGCGTCAAGTTGATGGTCATTTCACCGGCACCTCCTTCTGTACTCTGCACACGCGGCCGCCGAGCGGCGCTGTCAACGTGGATCCCCAGCCGAGCCCTTCGGGCTCGGTACTGGCAGGTTATTGCTCCCCACCACACCGAGGCAACTCAATTAACGGGAAAATCCTCGAAGTTACGAAGATCGCCCCTGAGCAGCGGGTTCGCCGCGTCGATCATGGCTCGGACGCGGTCAACACCGCATCGCCGCGCCCCCACCGCACCGGCCACGCAGGTCAGCCGCGCACGGCGCGGGAACCGCCGCCCGAGCCACGCGGGCCAGCCGCGCAAGCCACGCACCTCCGCTTCGCGAGCCGCGTACGGCGCACCGGGCC
>NZ_JAAGNB010000973.1:0-6939 GCF_010550475.1 Amycolatopsis sp. SID8362 | reverse complement strand
GCCGCAGGGGTGCGCGCGGCTCGCTGCCGGCCGGGAGCGCCGGACTCGAGCCCTCGCAGTGCGGGGCGCCCCGCACTGCCTGCCGGAGCGGTCCCCGCCGGCGTCGGCCCCCAGGTCGCCGCCCGAAAAATCAGACCGGTTCCCCGCGAGGTTACCCGGTAGTAGGGTGCTGCCATGGCGGGTGACGAGAAGCGGTTCAAGTCGGCGTTCGATTCCTTGCACGCCCTGGCGTACTTCGCTCCCGAAGTGGACGAAGCGCTCACCGGGATCGGCCTCCGGCCCGGGCGGATGCCGTACTTCGCCGGGCGGTCCGCCGCCATGGGGGCCGTCGGGCCCGAGGTCGTCGCGGCCACCTTCTACAACTTCAACCCCGAGGTCGTCGCCCGCGTGATCCCGCGGGCCTGGACCCTGGCGTCGCCCGAACAGGTCCTCGAAGCCCGTATCGACGGTGTCGACAAGGCGCTGGCCCGGCTGCTCGGCGACCACGTGAAGAGCGACGAGGTCGCCGAAGCCGCGGAGCTCGCGCGCGAAGCCGCCGCCGGGTGCACCGCCGAAGGCCGTCCGCTCTACGCCGCGCACGCGGGGCTCGGCTGGCCGGGGGAGCCGCACCTCGTGCTCTGGCACGCCGTCACCCTGATCCGCGAGTACCGCGGGGACGGCCACATCGCCGCGCTGGTCCTCAACGGGCTGAGCGGCGTCGAAGCGCTGGTCACCCACGTCGCCACCGGCCGCGGGTTCCTCACCGACACCGCCAAGCTGACGCGCGGCTGGAGCGACGAGCAGTGGGCTGCCACCGAGGCTCGGCTCGTCGAACGCGGTCTCCTCGACGCCGAGAGCCTGCTGACCGAAGACGGCCTCGCCCTCCGCGACCGCATCGAGGTCGCGACCGAAGCCGCCGCGCGGGGGCCGTGGGAGCACCTCGGTGCCGAGCGGACCGCCCGGCTCGAGGAACTCTGCCGCGGGCTCAGCCGCCGCGTCGTCGAGGCGGGCGCGTTCCCGGAGGGTGTCTTCGCCAAGCGCCGCCCCTAGCACTCAAGATCACGCTATGTAGTGAAAAAGTTGTTAAGTATGGAGCGCCGTGTGACGGACAGCGGGCGGGCTCAAGATCGACATGGCCGCCGACCGGCGGAGTGGTCGTCACAGAACGGACTCGCGCGACGCGGCCGTTCGGGTCATGTCACACTGTTCCAGGCCGCACAACGGCCACGGTGCCAGTACCCACAGTGAGCAAATCCCGGGCATTGGGGTGAGTTCGTCAGCACACTGAGAAGTATGGGTGGCCGGGGTTCAACCCGAGGGCCCTTGCCGCGATGATGGTGGGCGTGGAGTTTTCGTGTGCCACGCGCACCACACCGGTTGAAGAGGCAGCCGGCATTCACGCAGCGCGCTTTGACCACTACCCCTCGTAGCCCCCATGATGTTGTTCGAAGCACCGCCTGAGCCAGAACCGCGCGGCCCCCACCGCGCACCGGGAGTATCGCGATGACGACCTTGACCACCCTCGACACGCTGGCCGCCGGCGAGCTGGGCACGGGAAACGTGCGCACCTGGCTGATCGACAACATCATTCCGCTGGTGCTGCTGGCCGTAGCGCTCCTCCTGCTCTGGCTCGGCGGCGGCAAGGGCGACAACGCCGGTGTCATGCGACGGCTCGCCGGCGTGGTCATCGCGCTCGCCATCATCGGACTCGCGGTCAGCGGCGCCGGCGTCAACGTGGGCCAGTGGATCGCCGGCCTGTTCACCGGCTGAGGCGGGGCCCGCGTGCGCATCAGGACTGATGACGAGGTCTACCGGGTCGACGCCGTGTGGCTCGGTCCGCCGAAAGCGACTTTTCCCTGGAGAGCCCGGTACGTCGCCTGGCTCATCGGCATCCCGACGTTCTTCGTCGTGCTCGGTATCGAGCGCTGGGCGGGGTGGAGCTTCGGGTTCTTTTCGACGGCGTGGGCGTTCGTCGCCACCATCGTCGTCACCCGGCTGCTGACCGCCAAGATCAGCCACGAGCGCCCGCTCGGCGCCGTGGTCGCGATGGCGGGGCGCGAGCTCAACACCCCGAGAGAACTGACCACGGGCACGGGTGGCGCGGTGAGCGCCAGCCGGGTCCGGGTGCGGGCCGAGCGCCCGTTGCCGAAGCACCGCCGGAGGCGGCAGTACCAGCACCACGGCGGCCAGCCGGGTGCGGCTCCGCCGATGCCACCCTCGTCGGGGGCGCGCCGCGCCACCGCGCCGGTTCACCAGGGAGCACCACGAGCGCGCCGGGGCCGCGGCAACGCGGCCCGGGCCGGGAGGTAGTCGTTGTTCGGTCGCGGCGATAGCCGAGGAAAACGGGGTCGGGATGCACACTCGGGCGCGTGGCAACCGCCCGAGCAGGTCCGCGCGCCGCGGAACGGTTCGGGCGGCAAGGCCCGGCGCCTGACCGGGGAGCAGGCGATTCCCGCGTATACCCCCTCGATCGCGGTGCGAAGCATCGACGGGCACCTGGTCCGCACCGGGTTCGAGGTCTACGCCTGGTACCGGCTCGCGCCGCAGCGCTGGTCGTTCCGCTCGGACTCGCAGCGGCGCGACCTGATCGCGGCCATCGCCGGCCAGTACGCCGAGCTGCAGGGCCGCTGGCTGCACCTGCGCGTGACGAACCGGCCGTACCCGATCCGGATGTGGGCCGAGGCGCACGTCTACAACGCCCACAACCGTCCCCAGGACGTGCCGGGCGCGATGTCGTTCGACGACTACCTGATCGGCGAGCAGCAGCAGCTCATGGGCCGCTCGATGGCCGAAAAAGAGGTCTACATCGGGGTCCAGGTGCAGACCCGGCGGATGGTCGACCGCGCGGTCGAGCGCGCCGCGCCGGTGCTGCGCAAGATCCTGCCCGAGGCCGTCGACGCCGAGCTGACCGCGCTGGACTCCGAGGTCGAGCACCTCGACCAGGTCATCGGCAGCGCCGGGCTGGAAGGCCGTCCGGTGCACGCCGAGGAGATGTCCTGGCTGATGCACCGCTCGTGCTCCCTGGGCCTGCCCGCGCCGCGGAACATGCCCGCCGTGCCGGGCGCGGCCTGGGAGCCGGAGGACCTGGCCAGCTTCACCGACGCCGCCGACTTCTACGCCGAGCCGTACGCGCCGACCGTGACCGTCCGCGGCCGCACCGGCTCCAACGCCGGCGTCTCGCGGCACCTGGCGGTGCTGACCGTCGGGCAGATGCACGGCCTGCAGATCCCCGAGGTCGACGACCCGTGGATCCAGCACGCCGACCGCCTGCCCGCCGCGGTCGAGGTGTCCGCGCGCATCTACGTCCGGCGCCCCGAAGAGGTCGCCGGCGAGCTGCAGCGGCAGATGAACAAGGTGCGCTCGCAGGTCAAGCACTACACCGACGAGCACGAGCTGGAACCGCCGCAGTCGCTGTCCCGGCAGGCCGGGCGCGTGCTGGAGATCGACGACGAGATGACGTCGGGCTTCACCGCGCTCGCCACCCGCGTCCGCTCCTGGTGGCGGCTGGCGGTGTCCGGCCCGACCGAGCGCGACGCGCTGCGCTTGGCCCAGCAGCTGCTCGACCTGTACAAGCCGAAGATCGCCATCGAGCACCCCGAAGCCCAGTACGCGCTGGCCAGGGAGTTCATCCCGGGCGAGCCGCTGGCCTCGGCGGCGTACATGCGCCGCGGCTCGGTCGTCTGGAGCGCTTCGGCGGTCCCGACGGCGACCGCGGAGGTCGGCGACCGCCGCGGCATCCTGCTCGGCGAAACGTGCACGGCCACGCGCCGCCCGGTGGCCTGGGACCCGTGGATGGCCCAGGAGATCCGCGACGGCTCCGGCCTGACGGCGATGGTCGCGGGCCTGGGTGGTGGTAAGTCGTTCCTCGGCGGCGGCATCGTCTACAAGACGCTGCGCGCGGGGGCGAACTGGACGATCCTCGACCCGTCCGGCCCGCTGTCGCGGCTGTGCGACCTGCCGGAGCTCCGGCCGTACGCGCGGCCGATCAACCTGCTCAACGCGCAGCCGGGGATCCTGAACCCGTACCGGGTGGTCGCCGAGCCGCTGATCGAGCACTTCATGGACGAGGACGACCCCGAGCGCTCCTGGCGCCGCGAGAAGGCCCTGGCGGGCGCGACGCGGCGACGTCTGGTGCTGGACGTGCTGACCGGTGTCCTGCCGTACGAGGTCTCGCGGATGGCCCAGACCCGGATCGTGCTGCTGCGCGCGGTGCGAGCCGTGGGTGGCCGCTTCGACGCGGATCCAGGGCAGGTAATCGATGCGCTCCGGCGGGATTCGTCGGAGCACCACGAGCACGCGGGCGTCGTCGCGGACTTCCTCGACGAGATGCGCGAGCGGATGGCGCTGCTGATCCCGGAGACGGACGCGGACCCGTACTCGGAGACGCGCGACGACCGCCTGACGGTCCTGACGATGGCGGGGCTGACCCTGCCGAAGGACGGCGTCCCGCGCGAGTACTGGACGGACGCGGAGTCCCTCGGCGTCGAGATGCTGAACCTGGCGGCGTGGCTGACCCAGCGGTCGGTGTACGAGAAGCCGAAGGAGATGCGCAAGGGCGTCTGGATCGACGAGGCGTTCTTCCTGTCCGAGGTCCCGACCGGGCGCGTGCTGATGAACCGCTTCGCGCGTGACTCGCGGAAGTGGAACGTCCGGGTCCTGCTGTCCTCGCAGATCCCGGCGGACTTCCTGAAGATCCAGGGTTTCGTGGCCCTGCTGGACTCGGTGTTCGTCGGCCGCCTCGACGACGACGACGCCCAGGCGGACGCCCTGCGGCTGCTGAAGGTCCCGGTCGGCGTCGGCTACGAGCAGGTCGTGGCGGCTCTCGGCCGTCGTCCGGGCGCCCAGCGAAGCGGCCTGGAGCGCGACGTCGAGCCCCGCCAGTTCATCTTCGGTGACGGCGCGGGCGGCGTGGAGCGCATCCGCGTCGACTTCTCCGGCCCGCACCTGGACCACCTGCGCGCGGTCATGGACACGACCCCGGGTTCGAAGGACGCCGCCTCCCCACCCCGCCGCCCCGGCAACGAGCTGGCGCTGCCCGCGGAGGAGAAGAAGCCGTACGTGGCGGTCCCGCCGGAGGACGACATCGAGCTGGAGCAGGACTTCGAGCTGGCGGCGGAACTGGAGGTCGGCCTCGCCGACGAAAGCCTCCTGGGCGCGCCGGACCCGCTGGCGTCCGAGACCGGGGAAGTGGAGGGCGGGGTGCAGCCGTCCAACGGGCAGCAGCAACACGCCCGCACGGGTGGAAAGGGCGGCACCGGCCGGGACGCCGCATGAACACCGTGCTGACGCTCGCGGTCCTGCTGACGGTGGCCGCGGGATGGCACTCGCTCAAGCGGCGGATCAAGGAAGGCCCGCGGCCGGGCCGGCGCGTGCCGGGCCGCAAGGCGACGATGTTCGCCGTCATGCTCGTGCTGGGCCTGCAGGCGATCGCGACCGCCCCGGCGGCGAGCGCGGCGGCCTGTGGTGAAGCGCCCAACCCGGAACGCCCCGGCGCGGGCATGGTCGGGGCGATCGACCCCGCCGAAGGCCACGGCGAGGCGGGCAGCGCGTACGTCGACTACAGCTACGCCGGGTTCGTCTGGAACACCTTCGAGACGAACTGCTCCGGGCTGAACCTGACGCCGCCGGGCTCGACGCTCGACACCTGGGGCGGCAACCAGCTGTTCAACCTGGGCAAGAACATCGTCGGCGCGACGAACTCGCTGCACTACACCGTGCTCGAGGGCGGCCTGCTCAACCCGATCTACAGCGCGGTGAAGTCGGGCGCGGAGAAGGTCTACAACAACATCTACGCCCAGCTGTTCGGGCTGGTCGCGCTCGTCATGTCGATCATGCTGTTCCGCAACATCTGGCGCGGTGACCTCGCCGCGGTCAGCAAACGGGCGCTGTACGCGCTGGCCGGCGTCTGGCTCGCCGCGTCGTCGCTGGCGATGCTGCGCTACTTCGACCCGATCGACAAAGCGATCGTCCAGACCACGACGAACATCCAAGCCGGGTTCGTCGACGACTCCGACAACCGGGTCATCCGGCACGTGCTGCCGACGAGCCTGCACAACGAGATCGTCTACAAGAACTGGGTGCGCGGGGAGTTCGGCTCGCCGACCGCGCCGCAGGCCGACCAGTTCGGCCGCCCGCTGCTGGACGCGCAGGCGTTCACCTGGGCGCAGCTGCGCAACGGCGACGACGGCAACCAAGCCGTCATCGACGGCAAGAAGAACGCCTACAAGGACATCTCCACCAAGCTCGGCCCCGCCACCGGCTACTTCACCGGCGAAGCCGGCGGCCGCACCGGTGCCGGCTTCCTCTCCCTCGGCCAGGCGCTCGTCTACTCCCTCTTCCAGCTCCTCGCCAAGGCGAGCGTCCTCCTCGCCCAGGTCCTGATCCGCCTCTTCGCGCTCACCGCGCCGCTGATCGGGCTCATCGCCCTGCTGCACCCGGAGATCCTGCGCCGGGTGCTCAAGGTCGCCGGCGGGGTCGCGTTCAACCTCGTCGTGCTCTCCGTGCTCGCCGGCGTGCACGCCCTTCTCCTGCAAGCCATCTTCGACGCGGGCAACTCGCTGAACATGCTCACGCAGATGGTGCTCGCCGGGCTGATCACCGTGCTGCTGTTCATGGTCGGCCGTCCCGTCCGCCGGCTGTGGCAGATGGTCGAGATGTCGGTCAGCATGGTCGGCGCCGCCGTGCCGTCGCCGGGCGGCGGGATCTTCTCCCGCTTCAAGCGCAACAAGAACGGCCCGACGCCGCAGGACGAGTTCTGGCAGAACGTGCGGGACACCGACGACGTCGTCGACGGGGAGCAGCGCGGGCCGCTCGGGGCGACCGCCGGGGGTGGGCGGTTCCGGCCGGAAGCCACGATCTTCGCCAACGCCCAGCGGCTCGACAACGCCTCGGGGGCGGCCCGCCCGGCCGCGGCCTGGTCCGGGGCCTGGCCGGGTGCCGTCGGAGGCGGTGGTGCCGCGG
>NZ_JAAGNB010000913.1:0-6021 GCF_010550475.1 Amycolatopsis sp. SID8362 | reverse complement strand
CACGACGGCCCGCTCGACCCGCTGGCCGCGCTGCCGCTCGACCCGCTGGCCGCGCTGCCGCTCGACCCGCTGGCCGCGCTGCTGCTCGTCGGCGCGTCGGTCGCGCTGCTCGTCGGGATCGTCCAGGGCCCGGAAGCGGGTTGGGGGAGCGCGGTCGTCGTGACCGGGTTCGCCGCCGCCGCGGTGCTGTTCACCGCCTGGACGCTGCGGGAGCTGAAGGCCGGGCACCCGCTCCTGGACCCCCGGCTGTTCCGGATCGCGGGCCTGCGCAGCGCCTGCCTCGGCCTGACCACGGTCTTCTTCGGCATGTTCGCGCTGTTCTACGTCAACGCCTCGTTCCTGCAGTACGCCAAGGGGTTCGGCGTGCTGGGGACCGGGCTGGGGATCGTCCCGCTGACCGTCCCGATCATCCTCGGCGGACGGCACGTGGGGCAGCTGACCCGGCGCGCCGGCCTCGACGCGACGGTGGCGCTCGCCTTCGCGTTCGTCGGCGGCGGCCTGCTGGGACTGTCCACAAGCGACGCTCAAACGCCGTACGCGCAGTACGCGCAGTACGCGGCTTGGCTCGTGGTCACGGGGATCGGCGTGACGCTGGCACTGCCGACGCTGTCCGGCGTGATCGCCGGGTCGCTGCCGCCCGCGCAGGCCGGCGTCGGCACCGGGCTGCAGGCCACGACCCGCGAGTTCGGCAGCGCGCTCGGCGTCGCCGTCGCCGGCACGGTCATGACCGCGCGATTCGCGGCCGCGTTGCCGCCGGACGCCCGAGGTTCCCGCACCGTCGCGGAAGCGCTGGCCAGGACCGCGCACGCCGGGGACGTCGACGGCGTTCGCCGAAGGCACGGACGCGGGGCTGCGCGTGGCCGGGATCGCGGTGCTGGTCCTCGGCGCATTGGTCGCCGGCGAAGCGTGGCGGCGGCGACCGTCCCGGGAGTTCCCGTTCCCCCGGGACGGCCGTGCACCGGTGCAACCCCGACCGGAGCCGTGACGGCCTTCGCGGCGGCATACCCTTCCACCGCGAAGGCCCCCACGGTTCCGTTTGCCGCGGCGGGGAATCCCGTCACGGCGTCGACCCCGGGCCCCCGCCCGGTGCGCCGGAAGAAGGCCACCCCGGGGGCGTCGGGTTCCCTCGGGATGGCCCTCTCCGGCCCGCCGGGCGCTCTTCGTGCAACGCGAGGCGGGCAGGGGGACGCTGGGGCCGGTCACCACACCGCCCAGCCGCGGAGGGGGCGTGGTGACCGGCATGGGGACGGAAGGCCGCCGCGCGCAGCCCCGCCCCGGCTTTCACTACCTCCCCATCGGGATGGCCATGGTCGGCAGCGCCGCTCCGGGCTGCGCGGCGAACGCCGTGGTCGGCGGGGCCGGCAGGGACTGCGCGGGGAACGCCGTCGTCGGGATGTCGTTGGCGAACTCGCTTTCGAACTCGCGCTCGAAGGCCTGGTGGTCGAAGCCGCTGTCGAACTCGGCCGGTACGTCGGCGGCCAGGGCGGCGACCGACGGCTCGACCACCGGGACCTCCGCGACGGGCGCGGGTTCCGGCTCGGGCACGTAGTCGGGGGCCGGCAGCCGCCGGTCGAGCTCGGCCATCCAGTCGAGCATCGCCCGCGGCTTGTCCCACGCGGAGATGCCGACCAGCCTGCCGTCGCGGATGAACCCGGTGATGCCGTCGGCCAGCGACACGGTGTCCTCGGCCAGCGACGGCATCCCGCACATCTGCAGCCGGGTGTCGTACAGCGTCGACCAGGCGCGGGGGAGCGGGGTGAACGGCTTCGCGCTCGAATGTCCCATCAGCAGGTTGTCCGCCGCGTGCCGCGCCGACTCGACGGCGTTGATCCAGTGCTCGACCCGCCGCGGGGTCTCGTCGAAGCGCAGGTTCGGCCAGCGCGCGATGTCGCCGGCGATGACGACGTCGGAGGCGCCCTCGGCGAACAGCTTCGAGTCGCAGAGCACGCCGTCGCTGATGTCCAGACCGGAGCCGCGCATCCAGTCCACCGACGGGACGCTGCCGATGGCGAGCACGACGACACTGGCGACCAGCAGCTGGTTGTTCGTCAGGTGCAGCCCGACGGTGTCCTTCGTGCTGATCCAGTGCCGCACTTCGCTCTTCATCGCGAGCTTCGCGCGGTGCTCGTGGTGCGCCTCGACGATGCCGCTGGAGACGCGGTCGCCGAAGCGGTGCAGCGGCGCCTTCGCGTGCCCGACCAGGGTGACGTCCCGGCCGATGTGCCGCATGCTCGCGGCGAACTCGTTGCCGATCAGGCCGGCGCCGATCACGACGGCCGGCTTCTTGCTGGCGTGCAGGCAGCGCCGTACCGCCATCGAATCCTCGACCGTGCGCAGGATCCGCACCCGCGGGTCGTGCCGCGGCGAGCCGGGCAGGTGCCGCGGGTAGACGCCGGTCGCGGCGATCAGGCCGTCGTACCAGAGGGATTCGCCGCCGGGCAGGTGCACGACCCGCTCGGTGGTGTCGAGGTGCGTGACCCGCGCGCCGAGGCGCCAGTGCACGTCGAGGTCGGGCAAGTAGTGCGAAAGGCCTACGTCGCTGGGCCGTTCGGTGCCCATCACCAGTGCCTTGGAAACCATCGGCCGGTGGTAGGGCCGGCGCGCTTCGTCGCCGATCAGGACGATCTCGCCGTCGAAGTTCTGTTCCCGCAGGCGTTCCGCGGCACGCAGCCCGGCGACGCCCGCGCCGACGATGACGATCCGGTCGCCGTCAGCCATCGAGGTCCCCTCTCATCACGACCGCCTGCATCGGGCAGCAGCGGGCGGCCATCTTCGCCTGTTCCAGGGTGGTTTCGTCCAGCAGCCGCGTGTGGAAGCGCAGCCGGCCGTCCTGGCCGAGCTCGAACACGTCCGGCGCCTCCATCGCGCAGATGCCGTAGAGCTCGCACCGGTCGTTGTCGACGCTGATCCGGGGCCCGCTGCCGGGCAGACGGAAGGGCATGTCAGGCCACCTGCTCTTCCACGAGTCCGATGCGTTCGAGGGTGCGCGCGGGCATGAACCGCAGCAGCGACACCGTGACCGCCGGGATGAGCAGCGTGATGCCGCCCAGCCAGACGACGGCGAGGTGGCCGTTGGCGATCGAGCCGAACCAGGCGTGCAACGCGGTCAGCGCCACCGCCGGGTACGCGCAGCGGTGCAGCCACAGCCAGCGGCGGTAGGAGGTGAACCGCTGCAGGCCCGCGGTGAGCGCGATGGCGAGCATGACCTCGAAGCCGACGATGCCGGCGATGTGCCTGCCTTCCTGGCCGGCGAGGAACGGGAGGAACAGGTACTGCAGGGTGTACGGCTGGATCGTCAGGTAGAAGAAGCCCAGCGCGTGGATGCCGCCGAAGATCAGCGTCCCGGTCGCCAGCACCATGTGCGAGCTGCGCAGCGCCTTGCGGCCGGTGACCGAGCGCACCCAGCCCGTGGCGGTGAGCACGCCCCAGGTGAGCGTCAGCATCATGGCCGCGTACGACGCCCGTGCGGCGAAGGCGGCGAGCCCGCGGGCCGCCGGGTCCGTCTTGGGCTGGAACTGCTGCGTGAGGAAGATCGTCGCTTCGTGCCAGGTCTCAACCATGGCTGCCCCCGGTTCTCACGGCGGCCGGCCGGCGCGTCGCCCTGGCCCGGCCGCGGTTGCCCTTGATCTGCCGCAGCACGTAGAACAGGCCGCCGCCGACCAGCAGGAACAGCGCTCCCACCACGGCGATCTGCGACGTGTCCAGGCCGAGCGGCTGGCCGACGGGCGCCGCGGTGGTGGAGACGGCCGGGGTGGGCAGCGCGGTGTAGTCGACCATCCCGGTGCTCTCGAGCATCGTCATGTGCCGCAGCACGGCCTGGTTGCCGACGGTCGCGAACGCGCGCACGTCGTCGTTGCGCGTACCGGCGCGCAGCTGCGCGAGGACGGCGAAGACCTGGCCGTGCGCCGCGCGCAGCCGGTTGGCGAAGATGCGGTCGAACTCCGGGCCGGGCGAGGCGTTCATCTCCTCGGCGAGCCAGCCGAGCTGTTCGGCGGAGGGCTGGTCGGGGACCGGCGAGTTCAGCTTCTGCGACAGCGCGCGCGTGGCGACGTCGAGGCGGCCGTGGTCCATCATGATCGCGAAGCCGACGGCCTGGACGGTGGGGCTGCCCTTCTGCATCGCCATCATGCCCGAGGGCATTTCCCAGAGCCCGGCCTGGCGGACCTTGGTCAGCAGCACCGCGTCGGTGTCGGACACGGACGCGGTCTGGGCGGTGGAGGTCACGGCCACCGACGCGAGCAGGGTCAGCACCGCGACCAGCACGAACAGGACGCGGACCAGGGGCCGGGCGCGGTCGGCGGCGGGCCGGAGCGCGAAGTCCGGCCCGGCGAACTCAGACGCCGAAAGCATTCTGCCTCCACTCGTCCTGCGTGATCGTGATCTTGGTGCCGTCCGGCGCGATCGGGTACCAGGCCTGGTCCGCGCCCTGGCCGGAGGTGTCGGCGGGCTCGCTGTCGCCGGCGAAGTGGTACAGCGGCCAGCCGGCCAGGGTGAGCTGCTGGGTGCCGTCGTCCCGGGTGATCTGGCCGATCAGCGACTGGTCGACGTCGACGGGGGCGAGGGTGCCACCGGCCTTGACCGGGATCCACTTCGCCGCGCAGCCGCCGGTGCAGTTCGAGCGCGGGGGGTTCGTCGTGTCGCGGTCGTAGCGGTAGATGGTGAAACCGGTCCCGTCGACGAGCATGAGCCCGAGGTCGAACGTCTTCGCGGCCCTGAGCTGGCTCTTCGCCGGGTCGTTCGGCGCGGCGGTGATGGGCTGCGGCATCGCGATGGTCATCGGGGCCTGCATCCCGGGCATCTGCATCCCGGCGCCGCCGGCGGCGTACCCGCCGGCCGAGGTGGTCGCGGCGCCGGCGGTGCAGGCGGTGAGCAGGGCGAGTGCGGTGAGGCACACGGCGGCGGGGACCGCCGTTCGGGGAATGCGGATCACTGCTCCTCCGGAGGGCATGACTACGCGCTGTACCTTGAGGTGCAACGGAAAAGCGCGCGAAGGATCCACAGTGGACATTTGGTCCGGGGTGGATGCGGAGCGTTGCGGGGGACAACGCCTTGTCGGGGTCTTCGGTAGGGGATACGGACACGGTCCGGAAACGGTTCAAAAAAGTTTCGGGACCGTTTGGTACTGGACGTAGGCCCTTCGGAGCACCAGGATGTCCCGCGTGGGACGGCACACCCGAGCGCTGAGACCCGTTCAAGATCAGGAAGTCGTTGCCGAGTTCAACGACGCCTCCGATGACTTGGCGAAGGCGCTTTACCAGGAGTTCGGCGGGTCGCTGATGGCGTTCGCGCTGCGGCTGACCGGCCACGACCGGCAGTGGGCCGAAGACGTCGTGCAGGAGACCCTGATCAAAGCGTGGCGGAACGCGGACAAGCTCGACCGCCGGCCGGAGATGCTGCGTGCCTGGTTGTTCACGGTGGCCCGGCGTATCGTCATCGACGGCTGGCGCAGCCGCAGTGTCCGGCCCCAGGAGCTCGAGGAGATCGAATCCGACGCGATCGCGGTGTCCGACGAATCGGACCGGACGCTCGCCGCGATGATCGTTTACGAGGCGCTGCAGGGCCTTTCGCCCGAGCAGCGGGAGGCCATCCAGCAGACCTACCTGCGCGATCGGACCGTGAACGAGGTCGCGGCGACCCTCGGCGTACCGCCCGGCACCGTCAAGTCCCGCATCCACCACGCCGTCCGCGCGCTGCGCCGGGCGCTGCGCGAGCGGGGGTGACGTGAGGGTGGCCGGGTCCGCACACACCGATGTCGCCGCGTACGTGCTCGGCGTCCTCAGCGAGGCCGAGAACACCCAGTTCGAAGCCCACCTGATGAACTGCCCGCACTGCCAGCTCGACCTGATCGAGCTCTACCAGCTGCCGGACGTCCTCGACCTGGTCAAGCGCAGCTGGCCGGAACCCCCGATGCCCGCACCGAGCCCGCGCACCCTGGCGCCCGGGCCGCGCGTCCTGCGCGGCCTGATGGAAGAGGCCACGGTGAAGCGCCGCCGCCGCAAGCGCCTCGGCCTGCTGGCCGGC